>NZ_QRJA01000001.1:60719-193128 GCF_003471405.1 Collinsella sp. AM20-15AC | reverse complement strand
TCTCCCCCGAAAAGAGAATGGCAAAGCAAGAACGTCAATGGACGAGAAAAGTGTCCGCAAGTCTCATGGCCATCACATCCCACCTGCCAAAGGGATGGGTGAGCGAGCGTTACTCCTGCTCGGACTCCTCAGCCTGCTTACGGCTGCGGATGAGGTGCGCCACGCCGATGCACAGCACCGCGCCACCAGCGATCCAGGTGAAGGTCACACCGTTGAGGCCGGTGAGGGGAAGGCCGGAGCCCTGCTGGTCGGTGACAGTGAGGTGTACCTTGCCGTCAGCAGCCTCGGTATTAGTTTGAGCCACCTTGACGAGATTCTCATCAGTACCATTAGCAAGAGTGCAGCCCGGGTTAACAACAGTCGTATCGTCTGCCGGAAGCGCCCCGCGAGTAATGGTGAACGTGATGCCAGCGCTGTGGGAGTTGTTATATCCAGGCGCCGGCTTGACCTCCGTAAGGACGTAAGTACCCTCATCAAGACCAACAACGTTGATCTTGCCGCTTGCGTCGGTCGTCAGCTTGGCCTGCTCGCTATCAGGCGTCTTGGTACCATCCGCCTTGATATAGTTACCATCATCGCCCTGCTCCTGCAGCGTGAACTCAACGCCCGCGAGCCCCTTATTTTCATCATCGGAGCCCACCTTGGTGACATCGATGCCATAGGTGTAGTCATAAGCAGAGTGCTCAACCGTGGTGCCGATTCCATTGCCGTGCGGGTTGTTAGAATAGGTCAGCGTAACCGTATTTTTCTGGGGTTTGCCAACCAAACCCTGGAAAGCATCTTTAATCTTACCCTTATCATCAAAGATCTTGGTAGAGTCGAGTTTTGCCTCGTATTCAACCGTCACATTAGACGAACCGTTAACGCTAATTGCATTATTTTTTTCATCAACGCAGGACTTGAGGTCTACAAAGCTAACGGTGAGTACGCCGCCCGAATAGCTTTTTGTGTAGCCGGATGCAGGATCAGCCTTGACGGTCTTGCCATCAATCTTGACATCGACGATCGGCGAGCCGTCCTCGTCGCACTTAACCGTCATGGAGCCAGGCAGATTATCCGTAAATAAATACGCATAGGTGCTGTAGGTGTTGATGTTGCTCGCAACTGTACCGGCAAGCTGGTACTTGATAGGCTGATCCATGCGGGAGTCGGCGGACTTATTAAACGTGGCATCCGTCGCGTCGTCCTTGACGGCCTTGGTCACGTTGGGGACGCTCTTCTTGGGGGCTACATTAACGTCAGAGCCACCGACAATGGTGAAAATCGGCGAAGTGTACACGTCAGTATTGCCGGTCTTACTGGGCACATCGGTCACGAAAAGCCAGTAGCCTTGGTCCAGACTCTCAAAGTTACCCTTGTTGGAACCGCTCGGTTTTGCCCAGGTTAGATTCGAGTCCTCAAGTGCGGCAGCGATCTTGTCGAGCACGCTTCCGGCATTGACGTTATTACCATCTTTATCGTTCCCGTGTTTTTTGATGAACTGGGCCCACGCCTGAGGAGATTTAGCGTCTGCGTCGGTTGGGAAACCAGCAGGCTTGGGCTCATCAGTATCGAACGCCGTAGTCACTGCCCTCATTACGGAATCGTTTGCCCAAGCAATGTCGGAAAGTGTCTTGTCGCCAGTCCAAACGCCCTCATCCTTATTCTGTGTGACCGTCGCCTTGAAAATCTGGATGCCCTTGAAAGATGTGTCGGCATATTCAGCAGTGCCAGGGTCAGTGATAAACACCTTGCCCTTCTCCGTAGCCACCGTTGGCACACCCTCAGCAAACGCCATGGTCACCGGGGCCATGACGCCGCCGAAGCTCAACGCCGCCGTGAGGCCTGCTGTCACTGCCAGGCGTGCAATGTTCTTGTTCATGCTCATCTTCTTTTCCTCCGTTTTCCGTTTGATTCTCATTCGATCGGTCATCATCTGTCTGTGTCTTAGCATCTGCTTCGCTACGTCTCGCCCCGCTCTCTGTGGGGCTGCCAGCTACTCTTTATGGCTGCCACCTCCCCGCTTGACCAGGAGCGCGACCACGATGAGCGCGGCTCCGGCGACCGCTGCGGCGGCCGCGGCGTACATTGCCATATCGCCAGTCGAGGGCATAAAGCCTCCGGTGGTAATGCTAGGGGGTGTGCCGGTGGGCGTGTTAATGAGCGACGCCTCCAGGCTACCCGTCGACCCGTCCGCGCTGTCGGCGCGCAGGGGCGACTCGGCCGTGATGGTGAGCTTGGGCTTGGCGGCGGCCACCTGGTCGACGTCCAGCCCCTCGGCCTTGACCGTCACGGAGCGCGTGCCCTCAAAGGCGGTGTAGCCCTTGGGCGCCTTGAGCTCGCGGACCTCCAGCTTGCCCGAGTCCACGCCCGAGACGGTCACGCGGCCGTCCTCGCCCGTGGTGACGGTGGCCTTGCCCTCTGCATCCCACGTGCCGTCGGCCGCTAGCGTGCGGTCGCGATCGTCAGCGATGCTCAGGACCGCCCCGGCAAGCGGCTTGTCGCCGTCACTGCCGCGCTTGGTGAGCGCGAGATCCCAGGTGTAGGCGCACGCATCGTCGCTCGGCGTGTGGGTGAAGCCGGCGTCGCCGGACTGGTCGGCAAAGGGAGAGCGCGGGTAGCGCAGGTAGACCTCGTTGGGGTTGCCCTTCGCGATGCCGTGGTTGCAGCCGGCGGCGAGCGGTGCGTCGTACACGGCAACCACGCGGGCGCCCGCAGTGAAGGCGTCGGCCCCGCCGAGCGAGGCGATCAGGTCGCCGGTGCGCACGGTGAAAGTCTTACCGTCCGCCGCTACCTTGGTGGCGCACTGGGCCGTGATATCGGTCCAGCCCTTCGCGGGCTCGGTGCCGACACGGTCGTCCTTACCGACCGAGACGGCGTCGAAGCCGCCGTCCGTGCCCGCCGCCGCGTACACGCGCATGCTCGCGGCCACCTTGGAGGGGTCGAGCCCCGCGCCCATGGTGTCGACGAACTGCACCGTGTAGGTGTCGTAGGCGGTGAGCCCCGCCGGGACCGTGGCCGAGAGGCGCCAGTACAGGTCGTCGCCGACCGTGGCGTCGGCGGCCTTGCCCCAGGCGGCGGTGCTGTCCTCCAGCACGTGCTTTTGGACCTTGGGCGTCGCCGCCTTGGGCTTGACGGTGACGGCGGCGCCGCCGACCAGGGCCATGATCGGCGCGGTGCCGGCCTCGCCCTGGGCGATGGCGTCGTCGTCGGCGACGATGAGCCAGTAGCCACAGGGCAGCTCGGCCGCCGTGCCCGCGTTAAGGGCCACGAACACGGCGCCAGAGCTCTGGAGGGAACGAGCGAGCTGTGCGCTCAGCGCGCTCGTAAGGTGGGAATCGGTGTTGAGCCACTCGGCAGCTTCCTGCGCGGTGGTCTGGGAATTGGGCATGCCGGCGCTGTGCAGCACGGGCAGCGCGGCGTCGCGCGCGGCGTCGCTTGCCCAGGTGAGGTCGGTGGCGATCTTGGCGTCGCTGTCGCCGTCGACGACGTTGGCGCTAAAGATCTGGTAGGCGCCGTAGCTGCTCGCCACGGTGCCGCTCACCGTGATGGAACCGGTCGAGGTCGGCGCGGCCTGCGCGGAAGCGGGGAACACAACCGCGCAGGTGCCGATCAGGAGGGCAAGCAGCGCAAACAAGATCGGGAAGGAGCAAACTTTCTTATTCACGACGCTTACCTCCCTTCGCATTCGCCTTGCGACGAATGTGCATCCAGGCCGCAGCAGCGCAAAGCACCGCCGCGCCGGCAAGGTACGTCAGAGTGACGCCCGACATACCAGAAAGGGGCAGAGTGGTGGAGTAGGTGTTGGTGAAGGTGGAGGCGGGAATGGCGTTGGGCGCGGCGTCCTTGCCGATGGTGTTACTCACGGTGTTGCCCATGTCGTCCTTCACCTGCGTGACCGTGGTGGAGGTGGTGAGGCCGGAGTACTTGCCAGTGGTCTCATCCATGACGGCCTTCACCGTGACGGCCACCTGGTACTCGGCCTTGGAGTAGCGAAGCTTGTCGATGGCACCGGTGGTAGGCGCGACCTCCTTCACCGTGTAGGTGTAGGTCTTGGCGCCAGTCGGGTTCGAATCGTCGATCTTGGCGAGGTACTTTTTGGAGAACGAGATACCGCCAAAGGATGCCACGATGTCGTTGACCTTGGTGGAGCCCGCTGCGGGAGCGACGGAAATAGTCGTCGGATCAAGCTTAGGTGCGCTATCCTTATTTGCCCCCGTAGCCTCGATGCTGAACTCGAACGGCACATATTTGTCTTTATCGCCCTTCGGCCAGTCCGTATTGCGAACAGATTTGGTCACCGGGATCTTCACGGACGTAGTGGTAAGGGCGTCGGAAATGTAGACGTTGTTCCCGTCAATCGTCGGGCTCTTTCCCTCGGTCCACGTGACGGAACCGTCCTCGTTGGACACCGTGAACTCATAAACCGTGGTGTTCAAGTTGTAGCCAAACGGAGCCTGGGTCTCAACAAGCGTGTACGTACCCGGCAGCAGACCCTCGAGCGTGAACTTGCCAGGCGCGGTGTCGGTGTCTGCCCACGTGGTATCGCTCGAAGTCGACTGGTCGCTCTCCCGGTCGATCACGGTCCAGGACTGGTCGGCCGTACCATCGGCGTCCTTTTTCTTGGTGAGCTTCCACTCAGAACCAGGCAAAGGAGTGTGTTTTGTGTCGTCCTCCGCCACCTTGGTCCAAGACACCGTACCGGTGATCCTGGCGTTGGGAATGGCACCCGTGGGGTTATTCTCGAACGGAACATTTTTGCCGTTCTCATCCACGTAACCCTGAACGTAGTTCGGCTTCTCGCCAGTATTGTTCATAGTGGCATAGTAGATGGTGTCTGACTTCTGGTAGCCAGCCGGCGCCGTCTCCTCTTTGATGTAATACGTGAAGTAGTTGGTATCGTTGGAATTGCCGATGTTTGCCTTCTGGTTCAGATAGTTGAACTGAAGCTTGCCATCACCCGAAGCGTAATCATTTGCGCCACCGTCAGTCACCGTCACGATAGCGTCCTTGCCCGCGACAGCATTCTCGACAGAACCATAGATAGCCCACGAGGAACCAGGAAGCGACGTGTTGCCGTTCGCCGCATCGACCTTGCTCCACGCAACGGCGGAGCCGTCGGGCGTATACGACCCAGACCACGGGAAGTTGTGACGCTCCTGATCCATATCGATGACGGAAGCCGAGTTACCCTCACCAAATGCTGCGGCAACCTTCGGGCTGTTCATTGAGAAATCGACGCCCACATAAACGCGGCCGTTGGTAGTCACATGGTCGTCGAAACTTCCGTTGGGAACGAGAATCGATCCGATCATAGCCGCCGCAGGATCGTCGTCAGTCCACTTGGCACCGGTGGCTGTGCCGCCGTATCCCCAGTCCGCGCGGTTTTCTCCCGCGATGCCGCCTCGAATGGTAAGGCTTTGCGTATCGACAAAGTTCCACATGATGGACTGGGAAGCCGTCGCGTATGCCTCGCCCAGCTCCTTGCCGGAATATTGAGTTTCGTAACCACGCGAAATCTCGGTACCGTTCCACCAAAAGCGCCAGCCATTGTGAAACTCAATATTCGAAGATCCGGTAACGTTCACAACAACCGAGGCGCCCTTGGGAATGCCCTCGAATGCGAAATCAACGCCACGATAATACTCGTTGTTGTATGTATTGCTCAGCTGAGAAGCATCGATGGTGAACACCTGCTGCATAGAGGTGTTGTCGCCCTTAAACGTGATAAGACGCTCGCTATTCTTGAATTTCTTACCATTGAGCGACGTATCGGCGCAGTCCGAATATATGGTCTTATACGACTCATCAAACACCAGGCCATAATTACAATCCGTCTTGTCGTACTTGTTGATTACGTAGTTGTTGTGATTGCTCGCGAAACCAACCTCGAGCGTGCCGGTATTTGCAAACGAGTTGAGCTGTTTCGATAGCTTCGAGAGGTACCCATCTTCACCGTTGTAGCTCGAATAATCGTTATTGTTGACATTAGTCAAATCAACAGTTTGATTGAACAGGTTGCTTTCCTGAGAGTTCATGCCCTCGTACCAATTACCCTGCGTTGTCACCACGGATTGGCGTTCATTGTTATCGCGCCAGTATGTGATGGGGCCTGCGATCTGCGCAGTGTAGGCAAAGCCGGAAGGAGTCGCGCCCTCAGAAGATTTCTGCCGTCCGACCCAAGCGCCTTTCTTCCAAGCGCCAACGGTAGTCGTCTCCGGCGAGTCGCCGCTATAACCAACGCTCATCTTGGTGATCGCACTTTTAATTCCGGCCACCGCAAGCACGGTGCTGCCGGCGACAGGACGGAACTGGGAACCAAAACCAACGGTGCCAAAGCGGAAACCAGCACCAATTGATTGATAGGGCCAGCTCTCTTTGACTGGATTCATGGCAAGCTTGCCACGGACCAAGGTAAGGCCCTCCGCCTCAGCGGCATATGAGCCGGTGGGGGCGTTCTTCGCATCAAGATTACTAGTGTCGCTCGGCTTACCACCGATGTACATGTCGCGGCCGACGTAGGTGGCCACGCCGGGATCGGGGGTGGAGACATCGATATTCGTACCGATACCGATAGACGTGGGAACATAAATTCCCTTCTCCACGGTGGCCGTCGCTCTCGCTGAAGCCGCATTCGCACTCTGAGCCTGCTCAGCACTATTTGAAGAGCCAGCCTCGCCGCCATTGGTCTCGTCGCTATTCTGGTTTTCGGCATCCTCGCTGGTGTTATCTACAGCAGCGGACTCACTTGAGGAACCCCCCCCCATTACAGTTTCCTCGGTAGAAACCGTCTGGGTGTCGCTGGCGATGGCCTGCGAGATCGGGGGCATAACGAGCGACAGTACCAGGCTCAAAACGGAGGCTCCGCACAAAACGCCTGCCAGTACACGGCGCGTCGCTTTATTACTCTGCTTAGATTTGTCCGAATTCGCTTTCATCGATGTCTCCTCCCCAAGAGACCGCGATCTTGCTCTTTCACCATCAAACGTATCTGCGCAATCTGTAATTGCGCTCGTTTAGTAATGCAATTATAACGATTGTTTAAACATCTGAGCAAATAAAACCGATAGTTTTGTAGTGAGTTCTCAATTCTCTTGACAATTGCTCGGATTTGCCTTCGTTTATTCGCTATCTATTTTTTGTTTCTGCTGGTAATTTAGTTGCGTATTATTTTTAATGGCATTAGATTTATTTGCACAACATTTTGCTCAAGAGCAAACATCCTGTGAACGGTCGAAAATCGACCGTGAGCGGTAGGTCATTAACCGTGATGAATATCCTGCCAAATTGATGAGAATATCTTAAACCCATCGGTGGTTAGAAGTATGATGTTCAGACAACAATATTTGAATTTTCCCACAGATTTTAGGTATCAATTCGCCCAAATCGCCTGAGGCCACCGCAAAAGAGCCTGCCCCCTTCTGCGGTGGTTCTCCCCCAGCGCTACAGCAGATGTTCCTCGATAAAGATCGCGATGCCGTCTTTGTCGTTGCTGGCGGTTACAAAATCGGCGGCGGCGCGGGTGGCGGCGCTGCCGTTTGCCATGGCCACGCCCACGCCGGCGTCAGCCACCATGCAGGTGTCGTTATCGGCATCGCCAAACACGCAGATGTCCTGGAGCTCCATGCCGTTGAGCTCCGCCACGCGCACAAGGCCGCGCGTCTTGGACACGCGCGGATCCATGAACTCGTAGAGCCGCTGCGTGGTTTGCAGAGCCGCCGCCTTAACAGTGTTATCGGCAAACGTCGACGCCCGCTCAATCACCCGCGGCATTACCTCGGGCGCCATGGTAAACATCACCTTGGGCTGCGGCTCGCGCAAAAACTCGGCAAAATCGACCACCTGGTAGGGCACGCCATCGACGCGCGACAGGTGCTCGACGCACGCGTTGCTCTCGGGCACGTAGAACACGCCGTCTCGGGGGCAGACGGGCGTTGCCGGAAGGTCCGCCATGTGCTTGCAGATGCGCGCGATGGTCTCGCCCGGCAGCGGATAGCTCAGCTCGTTGATGTCGTGTGCGCGGTCGATGACCTCGGCGCCACCGCAGCCCACGAGCACATCCACCAGGCCTTCGATGCCCCAGAGCTCGTACATGGCCTCGGTCGCGTGGGCGTCGCGCCCGGTGCACAGGCCAAAGAGCACGCCGCGCTCGCGCAGGGCGCGGATCGCCGCCACGGTGCGCGGGGACACCGTGTGCCGGCTCGTGAGCAGCGTGCCGTCGATATCGCAGAACACGGCTTTGATGTGGCTGAAGGTGGTGTCCATGGGGGCCTTTCTGGGATGTGCGGCGGTGTGGGGTGTATTCGTGAACGGCGTACATGGTATACCAAGGCACAGGCGCGGCCCGTCAAAGCAAAAACCACCACAAAGGTGCCTGGCCCCTTTGCGGTGGAAGTGACGTTTGCGGGCCAAACCATCACAACATTCGATGTTTTTCGGCAAAATCGCGATTTTCATCGAATGTTGTGATGGTTTCTTACCGCTTTGCGGCACGATCCAGATGCCGGCGTCCAAACAGCAGCAACGCCGCGGGAACCGCCGTCACGACCATGCCCGCCCCTACGAGCGTCTGCTGCACGCCAAATGTCGCCGCCAGCCACGGGGCAATCGCCAGCGGCGCCACGCCGGCAAACATATTGCCAAAGCCCATGACCGAGTTCACGCGACCGAGCTGCTCGAGCGGAGCCGTCGTTTGCACAATGGTGTTGTGGAGCGGGTTGACGACACCCCAAGCTATGCCCAGGGCGATCTGGCCGACGAGGGCCACGCCCACGTACGGTGTCCCCACATAGAGCAGGCTTCCCAGGCCCACGGACATGAGCGCCACGAGCAGCGTTTTTAGGTTTACCAAGTGCGGCGGCATCCGGAGCGCGACCATGGCGCCCAGCACCGCGCCGACACCGCAGGCCGACGAGAGCCAGCCCATCCACTCAACGCCAACATGCAGAACATCGCGATAGAAAAACGACTCGAGCGGATCGAAGGCTCCGTAGCCAAAGTTCGAAAGAAAAATGATGCAAAACAGCAGGGTGAGGACGCTGTTGGTAAAGACCGTCTTGATGCTGGCTGCGAAGGTGGCGCGGGCGGACGTGCTGGGGTTGGAGCTTTGTCCCGCACGTTCCCCTTCCTCTGCCGAATCGGCATCCGCATCCCCGGCGACATGGCTGGTCTGCGGCCTAAAGCCCCAACCGACGACGAACGCCAGCACAGTAAAGAGCATCATGAGCACGAACACCGCGCGCGACGACGCAGCCGCCGCGACAAAGCCGCCCAGCGTGGGGCCAACGATGATACTCACATTTGAGAACATGGCGATGGCGGAGTTGATGTCTTTGAGCTCGACGGGATCATCGGTGAGGTAGGCCGGATAGGATGTAGCAATGGGCTGGGCGAATCCCATCGTAAAGCCTAGAAACACCGCGCCGAGCAGGACGACGCCGGTCGCGCTACCAAAGGCGATGATTGCCGTGCCAGTTGCGAGCGCGCCGATGATGCTCAGCAAGAAATGGCGGCGCGGACCCCATGCGTCAAGCGCAGCGCCACCCGCAAAGGATCCCAGGATCACAAAGACGTTCATAAACAGGACCGCCAGCGATGTCGCGACGACCGAGGCATCGTCCGCATAGGTAAGCGTTCCGATGACGCCGATAAAATAACTGGTCTGAAACCCGGTGTAAATGAGAAAGCGCATAGCCACCAGGCGTTTAGCCTGCGCGGACAGCGAAGGTTGAGGTTTTGAGAGAAGAGATGCGAGCATGGAGACTCCTTGTTTCATACGAATACGGGCGGTGGGCATTCGCCACCGTCTATCGAATCAATCTATCCGCATGAAACATTAAGGACACATCAGGACCCTTCTCTCCGTTTTTCGCCCGTCATGAACTACTTGGTAGATTGTAAGGCATGTCACACACATCTACCAAAGCAAAAACCACCACAAAGGTGCTTGGCCCCTTTGTGGTGGTTGCGACGTTTACGCTGGTTGAGACTTGGCTAGGCCAGGTCAGCGCCGTTGGACTCGATGACCTTCTTGTACCAGAAGAAGCTGTCCTTGCGGCTGCGGGCGAGCGTGCCGTTGCCGTCGTTGTCCTTGTCGACGTAGATAAAGCCGTAGCGCTTCTTCATCTCGCCGGTCGAGGCGCTCACCAAATCGATGCAGCCCCACATGGTGTAGCCCATCAGGTCCACGCCGTCCTCGATGGCAATCTCCATCTGCTTGATATGCTCGCGCAGGTAATCGATGCGGTAGCTGTCGTGAATCGAACCGTCCGCCTCGACCTCGTCCACCGCGCCCAGGCCGTTCTCGACAATCATCAGCGGCACCTGGTAGCGGTCGTAGACCTCCTCCAGGTAGTAGCGCAGGCCCTCGGGGTCGATCGCCCAACCCCAATCGCTCTTCTTGAGGTACTCGTTGCCGGCGCCACCAAAGATGTTGCCCTGCTCCAGCAGCACCGGGTCGGCCGTGGCCGTGGCGCTCATGTAGTAGCTAAAGCTATAGAAGTCGACCTTGCCGGCGGCCAGCGTGGCGGCATCCTCGGGCGAGACCTCCACGCGCGCGCCTTCGCGGCGCCACACGCTGGGCGCCCACGAGGGATACGCACCGCGCACCTGCACGTCGCCGCAGTAGAAGTTCATCTCGCGCTGCTGCTTTTGCGCCGCCAGGACGTCAGCCGGATTGCACGTATGCGGGTAGCAGGCGTTGCCGGCGATCATGCAGCCGATCTTGTTCTGGGGATCGACCTGATGACCCATGGTGACGCACTTGGCGCTTGCCAGGAACTGATGGTGCAGAGCGTCGAAGCGCGCCTGCGGATCGTCCCAGTCGCAGTTGCCAAAGGCCATGGGCGTGTCAGTTGCCTCGGGCACCATGCCGCCGCCCATCACCCCGCCAAAGCCGCCCATGAGCAGGCAATTGATCTCGTTAAAGGTGAGCCAGTAGCGCACCAGCCCCTTGTACTCGGTCATGACGGTGCGAGCGTAGTTGAGGTAGAAATCGATGAGCTTGGGGTTCTTCCAGCCGCCGTAGTTTTTGGACAGGCCATAGGGCAGCTCGTAGTGGCTGAGGGTGACCATGGGCTCGATGCCCTGCTCCTGACAGGCCTGGAACACGCGGCGGTAGAACTCGATGCCGGCCTGGTTGGGCTCGGCCTCGTCGCCGTTGGGGAAGATACGGCTCCAGTTGATGGACATACGGTAGCACTTAAAGCCCATCTCGCCAAAAAGCTTGATGTCGTCGAGATAATGATGGTACATGTCCACGGCCTCGTGGCTGGGATAGTGGTACTGGGGCAGAATGCCATCGGTAATGTGGCGTGGCTCGGAGACCGTGCCGCCGGTCATGATGTCGGGAACACCGAGGCCCTTGCCGTCCTCGTTGTATCCGCCTTCGCACTGATTGGCGGCAGTGGCGCCGCCCCACAGAAATCCATCGGGAAAAGCCATGTTGGCTCCTTTCGTACGTGTTGGGAGGGTTCCACGGACGCTGGGACGGCGTCCGCAAGGTAATTTGCGTCCCGATCGGGGTTCGCGTTGAGTCGGCCGCCACGAAACCGGCCCATCTACTACGTTTAGTCGTGAACCCCCGACCACGCCGCAATTGTCAAAAATAAAACCGCAGGTAGACGGCTTGGCGATTTTTGGTAAACCGCCGTATGGTTGGCCCCTACCGTTAAAAGGTAGTAGATAGGCCAGTTTCGTGGCGAGGCCTCTATCGACGCCTGTGCGGGACCCCTCGTCCATTTGAAAAAAGCCGGCGGGGCGCTCCCCCGCCGGCCTGGTACCGAGTCTTTGTCGTTTGGGCTACTTGGCAGCCTCGGGCTTGTAGGTGACGAACTCGATCGCAAAGCCCACGGCGGCACCCACGAGCGAGGCAACGATAGCCCAGATCATGTGGTTGATGCCGTTAACACCGGAGGGATCGATGAAGGACAGCCAGTTGAAGACGCCCAGACCACCGGACATGTACACCACGGCGCCGGAGATACCGATGATGAGGCCGCCCACGGCAGAACCGATGCTGGCGTTGATGAAGGCCTTCTTATCGGGCAGGGCGACACCGTAGATAGCGGGCTCGGTGACACCAAAGAAGAAGGCGGAGATCATGGCAGGCAGGGCGATGCCGCGGAACTTCTCGTCCTTGTTCTTGAGGTACATGGCAAAGAGCACGGCGCCCAGCGAGAAGGAGTGGGCGATAACGGAGCCCAGGATGTAGTCGTGGCCCAGAGTGGACAGGTTGACCAGCGCGATGGGCACGAGCGACCAGTGGAAGCCAAAGATGACCAGGCACATCCAGAAGGCACCGACGAGGGTGCAGCCCAAGAGGGAGCCGATCATGGGCAGGCCAAACAGCAGTGCGAAGAACTCACCGAGCAGGTTGGTGATGAGCGTGGCGATAGGGCCAATGACCAGGTAGCCAAGGGTAACGGTGACGCTGACGACGATCAGCGGGGTGAAGAACATCTTCATAGAAGCGGGCATCCACTTCTTAACCCAGTGCTCGAGGGTGGAGCCAAACCAAACCATGAGCAGGATGGGGATAACGGAGCTGGTGTAACCCGAGGCAGGCATGATGAGCGGCAGGCCCAGGAACGTGGTGTACCAAGAGAAGGTACCGGCAAAGCCGAGCTCGACGGAGCCGACGACCTCACCCGAGGTCAGGGCAACCATGGTGGGGTACACAAGCGCAAAGGCAATGGCCATGCCGTTGAACTCGCTCATCTTGAACTTCTTGGCCGCGGTAAAGCCAAGCACCACGGGCAGGAAGTAGAACATGCCGTCAGCGACGGTGTAGAGCAGCGTGTAGGCGCCGTCGTTGGCAAAGCTCGGGACCAGGAAGGTAGCGAGCGCCAGCAGGCCCTTCATGATACCGGCAGCGGCGAAGGTGCCGAGCATGGGGGCGAAGATGCCCGAGATGAGGTCGATGATCACATCGGTAGCGCTCTTGGGAGCGGCCTCGTCGTCATCGGCGTCGACGGCGCCGCCGTCGCTAAAACCGCCGGCCTTGAGGACGGCATCGTAGACGTCCTCGACGATGTTGCCCACAACAACCTGGTACTGGCCGTTGGCGCGCATGACCTTGATGACGTTGGGCAGCTGAGAGATTGCCTCGCCATTGGCCTTCGACTCGTCCTTGAGCTTAAACCGAACACGGGTAATGCAGTGTGCGACGCATTTGACGTTGGACTTGCCGCCAACCAGCTCTACGATCTGGGCAGCAAGATCGTCGTATTTACCTGCCATGATCTGTCCTCTCTTTTCCAAATTTCGACAAAAATATCCCCTACCGCGAGCCGGTACCTTGCCCGCAGTTAGAAACCAAAAAGAATTGTTGCGATTGCCGCCAGGCTGGCGGCTTTACTCATTCGGTCTGCGAAGCCGATCGCAGACGGTTGATATGCATCATCAGATACAAGAGTTCCTCGTCCGAACAGCTCTGCTTGAACTCTTTCTCGAACACGCGGTTGATGGCGTACGCGCACTGGTAAGCCTCGGGAAAATCGCGGGCGGCCTGCATAAACAGCGAGGAGTTCTCGGTCTGCGTGCACTTGCCCTTAACGAGGCGGCGAACCAAAAAGCGCAGGTGCGCAAGAAAGCGGATGTAACTATACGATGCCGTGTCGAGCGAGCAGCCGAGCTGCTTTTCCACGGAATGAGTCACCTCGTCGAGCACGCGGGTGCTCTTCATGATGAAGTCCATATCCTTGGCGCGGCCCATGCCGTCGACCTCGGCGTTAACGATGTGGAGCGCGATGCTCGTGGCCTCGTTCTGACCCAGCTTGGCGCCGGTGCGCTTTTGCACGATGGCGAGCGCGGCCTGGCCGATCTCGAGCTCGCGCGGGTAGATGAAGGCTACCTCGTGCTCGAGCGGGTTGGGAGCGCTGAGCTGGTCGTCGTCGCGCTGGACGGCAAACTGCAGGTGATCAGCCAGGATAAAGGGCAGGCCACCGGATAGCTTGCAGCCAAGCTGCTGCGACGCGAAGCAGGCAATGTCGCTTGCCGCGAGCAGCACATCGTCGGGAAGGGTGCCGACCATATCCTGCAGGCTCTCGGGAACGTTATAGAATTTGCGCTGGATGAGGGACTCATCGGCAAGCTCGTAGGGCATCTCGTGGAAACCGATGCCCTTGCCAAAGACAACAACCTCTCGGCCGTCATCGCTGGCGGCAAGAGCAACGTTATTGTTGATCTTCTTTAAAATGAGCATGAAAAAACTCCTCGGACATCGGCGCTAGACGACGGGGCGATATTCCTCGTCTTCTATTATGCGCAAGTGATGCCTCCCAAGGAGTAACAAACTTGTGAGCATGTGGGCAATTGTAGGATGAAACTTGCATGCGGCGTAAGCCCCATTGGCGCGAAAGTCCGCCGAACGGTAGGAAATCGCCCGTAAACGGCAAAACCACCGCAAAGGAGTCTGGCCCCTTTGCGGTGGTTTTGGCTGATGCCCCGATGCTACTCGCGCGGGGTGCCGTAGGGGTTGTACAGATCTGCGAGAGCGAATGTGCTGGTGGCAGGATTAAAGTCGAGTTCGAGCACGCAGCAGTTGCCGATGCGGTTCTTCATCTTGAGCGGCTCCACGCCCACGCCGCGCATAACCTGAGCCGCTGCGGCGCCATGGCTCACGCATAACACGCTCTCATGCCCAGGGCGCTGCATGAGCTCGGTGATGGTCGCCATGATGCGCTCGCGAAACTCGTCTTCGCCCTCGCCGTCATACTGCTTGTAAAAATCGCCGTACGGCAGGCGCGGATTCAAATCCTCGCTCGCGCCCTCAAACTTGCCAAAGTTCCACTCCTTAAGGCCCTTGACGCGCTCGTAAGGCTGATCAGGAAACGCAAGCTCAAGCGTGTCGCACGCACGCTCGGAGGTGGAACTGTACGCATAGTCGAACGCAAGGCCACGCTCTCGCAGGGTCGCGCCGACAGTTTTAGCCTGCTCGATTCCCAGCTCGGTAAGCGGCGAGTCACACCAGCCCTGCTTGCGACGAAGCAAGTTAAAGAGCGTTTGACCGTGACGCATAAAGTACAGTTTTGGCATGAGACCTCCGTAATCGCAATCGTTTGTCAGCGATTATTGCACCTTGAGGTAGGTTTAAGTCAAAGCCTCTTTGGCAAAAACCACCACAAAGGTGCCTGGCCCCTTTGTGGTGGTTTTGGCTGATGTCCCTAAAGTCTACCGAGATGATCTTGGATGAGATCGCAGATGGCTCGGGCGTCGTTGATGCTGATGGCTCGGGTCGCAAAGCCGGCGTCGAAGGCCTGACGTGCCAGTGCCTCGTTGCAGGCAAGGGCCAGCGTGTGGCCATCGACCAGGTCGAGTGAGCTCTTGCCGCGCAGACGGTCGACACCCGAGCGCGCGACCACGATGTTGTCGAAGCCCTCGGTCTTGTAGCCCTCGATGATCACCACGTCGACATCGTTGTAGCGCGACAGCAGCTCGCGCGCGGGCATCTCGTCCTCCTCGCGCGTGTCGGCGTACTCCGCCCAGCGCGTGGCGCAGATGAGGCCCACGTGCTTGGATCCGGCTTGGTGATGGCGCCACGTATCCTTAGCGGGCACATCGATATCAAAGCCATGATGCCCATGATGCTTGAGCGAACCCACGCGAAGGCCGCGGCGAGTGAGCTCGGCAATGACCTTCTCGACGAGCGTGGTCTTGCCCGAGTTTTGGTAGCCGATAAACGCGATCGCGGGGACGGCCGGTGTCGGAGCTGCGGGTGCGACGGCGACGGGTGCGCTCGCGGGCGCGGCACCGTCAGCGGCCACGGCCTCAGCAGCAGCGGCCTGACGCTCGGCACGATCCCACACGCCCGAGCGGCCGCCCTCCTTGTGCAGCAGGCGCACGTCGACGATCTCCATGCCACGATCGACCGCCTTGCACATGTCATAGATCGTTAGGCACGCAGCGCTCGCGCCGGTCAGGGCCTCCATCTCGATACCCGTCTTGCCCGTCACGCCGGCCGTAACCAGTACGTGAAAGCCAACCTGCCCGTCTGCGCGCGCCGGTGCCCAGCCCTCGGGCACGTCATCGGCCGGCGTCCCCGCCGCAGCGATGGGCGCAATGTCGCACTTGCTCTTAGTAATGAGCAGCGGATGGCACATGGGAATGATGTCGCTCGTGCGTTTGATGGCCATAATGCCCGCCACGCGCGCGCAGGCAAGCACGTCGCCCTTTTTGGCGCGGTCCTGCAGCACCATGGCCTGCGTCTCGGGATGCATGAGGATGGTGCCCTCGGCGATGGCAATGCGATGGGTCTCGGCCTTGTCGGACACGTCGACCATGCGCACCTCGCCCTTGGCGTCCACGTGCGTAAGCTCGTCGCGACGGGCGTCGCGGGCGGGCTCGGTGGCAGCACCGGCAGTCGGCTGCGCGGACGCGTCGGCGTTGCCAGCATTCGCCGCAGCCGTGACTTTGTGGGCAGACATCGCGGCCCTGCGAGCGGCCTTGGTGGCATCGGCGTACCTGCTCTTGGCCATATGATCATCCTCCGATTTGGGACATAAATCGTTGCGTGCCCTCAATTATCGCGTGTTCCTGCGGTTTGTGGGCCACAGCATCGCGCCAAATCGAAAGTACCTGCATATCATCACCACAGCGCAGCGCCTCACGCACCGAATACTCGGCATCGCTGAACAGGCACGGACGCACGTTGCCATCGGCCGTCAGGCGCAGACGGTTGCAATTCGCACAAAAATGGTTGGACATGGCGCTAATAAAGCCAACCGTTCCCGCCGCGCCCGGAAAGTGCCAGTACCGCGCAGGACCCGCGCCGGCAGGAGCGTCGTTGATGTCGAGCGGCTCGAGCTCGCCCAGTCCCGCCGCGGCGGCCCCGGCATTGATGCGCGTCCGCAGCTCGTCGCTCGGCACGGTGTCGCTCGCATCCCACAACTCGGGATTGAGCGCGGGCGCATGCGGGTCCACAGCGCAATGCGAGCTCGTGTGTTCGTCGCCAATGGGCATGTATTCGATAAAGCGCAGGTGGATGGGGCGGTCGACGGTCAGCCGCGCGAGGGCCGCCACATCTTGGTTGAGTCGGCGCACGACAACGCAGTTGACCTTAACGGGCTCAAAGCCCCAAGCCAGCGCCGCGTCGATGCCAGCCATGGTCTGCTCGAGTCGACCCAGGCGCGTGATCTTTCCAAAGAGCGTAGGGTCGAGCGTGTCGAGCGAGATGTTGACGCGGTTAAGCCCCGCGTCTTTGAGCTGCGGCGCCAGCTTGGGCAGCAGGGCGCCATTGGTGGTAAGCGAGATGTCCTCGATCTGCGGAATCGCGCGGATGTCGCGAATGAGCGGGATGATACGGCGGCTGACCAGCGGCTCGCCACCCGTCAGGCGCACGCGGCGAATGCCCTCCCCCGCCACCAAGCGCACAAAGCGGGCGATTTCCTCGGCGCTGAGCAGCTCGTCGTGCGCGCGGGGCGCCACGCCATCGGCCGGCATGCAGTAAATGCAGCGGAAATTGCACTTGTCGGTAACGGCAATGCGCAGGTAGTTGATATCGCGGCCAAAGCCGTCATGTTGCACGTGCCCGTCCACGCAGCCTCCCCTCACGCGGCGTTTTATTCTTCGGAAAACATAATACCCCACGAGAGAATCATGCCGACACCCGTACGACAGGACAGGTCACTTCGAGCAAGACCGGCTTCCCAAGCCCATCCTTGGCATACAATCCATCACAACATTCGATGCTTTTCCCGTTTTTGGCAAAAAACGTCGAATGTTGTGATGGTCTACCTGCCCGCAGCGCCCCGTAGAAGGACCAAAGCGCCCCTAAAGACCGCCGTCCCAGTGTCGAATCACGAATTCTCGCAGGTCGTTCTGCCGCTTTTGGAACGCTTCGCTTCGGTCGCACTTGAGACCCATAGCGAGTGCAATGGCGTTCATCGCCCGGTGCAATTGCAGCTGGTGGGCAAACTGAGTCCCGGTAAGGACAATCATCCTGAAGCCCAACGCGCTCAGCACGGTCATACGCTCCGCGTCCGACGCGCTGCGCTGTTTATCAAGATGGTCCGAGCCGTTGTATTCAATTCCAGTACCGCTCGCAGGCGCATATACGTCGATCTCGAAATACCCGGCCTTTGCGAGATACTTGAACTCGTTGGGAACATCGACCCTATGGTTGAGCTCGATCTTGACGTATCCCAGCCCGCCCTGGGAACGTTTTGCTACGACCATGATTGCGGTGGCCGTCTCCATGGGCGACCGCGCGCCATCGTGCACGCGCTTGATCACGGCGGCCGCGCGTATGGCCCCCTGACGAGATCGGTTCACATTGCAATAGGCAATCAAATCGGCAACGGTATACCTCTGCCCCATCTCGATATAATCGCCTGTCGACAAATGATTCAAATGGTATCGGGCACAGATTTCGTAGCCATATTCCAGCTGCTCGGGCTCACTCATCCACGAACCCGCTTGGACAAAGCACATGGCCTCATCAACCACCAGAAGGCCCTCCGCCACCTCGATAAGATGGCCTGGAGGCACCGGCGCCCCAAACACGTGGCACCTAAATCCAGCCGGCGTCGAGCGCTCAAAATCAAAGTTGACGAGTGTGTCGATATAATCGAGCTCTTCTCGTGGAATACCAAGCGAAACCAGATAGTCGGCAACGATCCCAACTGCCGTTGAAGCCCTCAGCCCCTTGGCATCGAGTCCCAATTTGGGCAGGCTCGCGGTCAGCTCCGCCTCGCCAGCAAGCGAGTCCTCATCGTATAGGCTGCTTGCTCGCGAGAGCGGCTCGGACGGGCGCGCCACGTTGTGGTACAGCCAGGCAGTCTTATGGGACAGGACGATCGGCAGGTCCATGAGCCCTCCAATGGAGTCGGATAACCAACCTTATTCCCCTGCCCACGGGTCCGCACACCTTCGTGCGCAAGAAAGCGATTCCGCCCGATCGAGCGGCAGAAAAACCATCACAACATTCGATGCTTTTCCCAATTTTGGCAAAAAACGTCGAATGTTGTGATGGTTCGAGGCGAGGCGAGGGGCACGGAGGGGTCAAAGCATCGTGCTCGAACGGGTTAATCCAACTCTTTTAAGCCATGTGCCAGCTGCCAGTACTCGCCGTGTTGGGCGAGCAGCTCTTCGTGCGTGCCGCGCTCGATGATGCGGCCGTGTTCAAGGACCATGATGGCGTCGGCGTCGCGGACGGTGGACAGGCGGTGCGCGATCATAAACGTGGTGCGGCCACGCATGATGCGGTCCATGCCGCGCTCGATGAGCTTTTCGGTTCGCGTGTCGATAGAGCTCGTGGCCTCGTCCAAGATGAGCACCGGCGGGTCGGCAACGGCCACGCGCGCGATGGCAAGCAGCTGGCGCTGGCCCTGCGACAGGTTGGCGCCGTCGGCCGTGACCGGCGTGTCGTAGCCTCTAGGCAGGCGGCGAATAAACGAGTCGGCGCAGGCTGCCTCGGCAGCGGCGCGCACCTCCTCGTCGGTCGCGTCGAGCTTGCCAAAGCGGATGTTCTGCGCAATGGTGCCGCTAAACAGGTGCGTGTCCTGCAGCACAATGCCGAGCGACCCGCGCAGGCTGGCCTTGGCAATGTGCTTGACGTCGATGCCGTCGTACGTGATCTCGCCGTCATCGACCTCGTAGAAGCGGTTGATGAGGTTGGTGATGGTCGTCTTACCGGCGCCCGTCGAGCCCACAAACGCGATCTTTTGCCCCGGCTTGGCAAACAGATTGAGGTCCGTGAGCACACGGGTGCCCGGCACGTAGGAAAAGTCCACGGCATGGAAGCGCACGTCGCCGGCAAGCGGAACTAGGCCGCACGTAAGCTCGGTACCGTCGGCGGCCACCGCACGGCCCGACTCATCAACAGCGGCCACGTCGTGCAGGTGCCCATATGTGCCCACGCCCTGGCCCTCGGGAATCTTCCACGCCCACGCGGCGTCGCCCGTCTGCACCAGCTCCACGCAGCCCTCGTCCACCTCGGGCTTAAGATCCATGGCGGCAAACAGGCGCTCGGCACCGGCCAGCGCGTTGAGCAAAAAGTTGCCCAGCTGCGTAAACTGGTTGATGGGCATGGCGGCCTGGCGTACAAAGACCAGGTAACTTGCAAGCGCGCCCACGTCGGCGAGCCCCTTGATGCAGAGCATGCCGCCCGCCACGGCGACGATGGCGTAGTTGGCATAGCCGATCACCACGGTCATGGGCACCATCGAGTTGGCGTAGGCCTGCGCGGCACCACCGGTGCGGCGCAGCTCTTGGTTGCGCGCGTCAAAACCAGCCACGTTGGCTTGCTCGTGATTAAAGACCTTGATGACCTTTTGACCCGAGACCATCTCTTCGATATATCCGTCCAGGTCGCCAAGCGATGCCTGCTGGGCGGCAAAGAAACGCTTAGAGCGCGTGCCCGAGTAGCGCGCATACAGCACAATGGCCGCATCGCACACGAGCGTGATAATCGTGAGCTGCCAGTTGAGGATGATGAGCATGGCCGTGGTGCCGACCACCTGGATGATCGCCTGAATCACGTTGGCAAAGCTGTTGTTGAGCGCCTCGGAGACGGTGTCGACGTCGTTGGTAAAGAAGCTCATGATGTCACCCGAGCGCGTGCTGTCGAAGTAGCTCAGCGGCAGCGTCTGAATGTGGGCAAACAGGTCGCGGCGGATATCGGACACCACGCGCTGGGCCGCGCGCACCATAATCTGCGAGTAGCCCAGGGCCGAGAGCACGCCCGCGGCGTAGATGGCAGCGGTAAAGATAACCTGCTTAGCGAGCAGTTCCTCGCCGCCCGTTGCCAAACCGTTGACGATGGGGCGCACCATGTAGGTACCGGCAAGGCTTGCGATGGCCGCAACAGAGGCAAGCACACCCACTGCGAGCAGCGAGAACTTGGCGTGACCCATGTAGGAGAGCAGGCGGCGGAGCGTCTGCGCCAGTTTGGCGGGACGGGCCTGAGCGGATGTCTTAGGCATGTTGCTCGCCTCCTTCCGTGGCTTGAAGTGATCCGCTGGGAACGCAGGAAAACGGATCATTCGCGCAGCCATCGTCGCAGCCGTCGCCGGTGTCCGCGTTCCCCGCGAACTCCATCTGCGAGGCGTAAATCTCCTGGTAGATGCTATCGCCCGCCAGCAGTTCCTCGTGCGTGCCCACGCCGTGGACACGACCGTCGTCCAACACAATAATGCGGTCGGCATCCATGACGCTCGCGATGCGCTGGGCGATGATGAGCACGGTCGTATTGGGAATCCGAGCGATGTGCTCGCGAATCTTAGCGTCGGTCGCCATATCGACCGCGCTGGTGGAGTCATCAAAAATGAGCACGCGCGGATGTTTGAGCAGCGTGCGCGCGATGCACAGGCGTTGCTTCTGGCCACCCGAAACACCGGCGCCGCCTTGACCCAACTCGCCGTCCAGCCCGCCGATGCGATCAAGGAACTCGTCCACGCACGCCGCGCGGCAAGCCGCGAGGAGCCCATCGTCCGACGCCCGCGGATTTCCCCACTGCAGGTTCTCGCGCACGGTGCCCGTGAACAGCACATTCTTTTGCAGCACAATTCCCACCGCGTCGCGCAAGGTAGCCAGGTCGTAGTCGCGCACGTCGCGTCCGCCCACAAGCACGGCACCCTCGGTGGCGTCATACAGGCGCGCGATTAGCTGCACAAGCGAGCTCTTGCCCGAACCCGTGCCGCCGAGGATGCCCACCGTCGAGCCGCTCTCGATGCGAAGGTCGATATGCTCGAGCACGTCCTCGGCTGCATCCGCGCGGTATTTAAAGGAAACGTCGCGAAACTCGATACTGCCGTCCGCTGGCACCGCAGTCGCGAGGTCTCCCGCAGGGTTGGCGATAAAGGGCTCCTCATCGAGCACCTCTGCGATACGGCCCACACTCGTGAGAGCGCGCGTGAGCAGCAAAAACACGTTGGAAATCATCATGAGCGAGTTCATGATCAGCAGCACGTAGCTCATAAAGCCCGTGAGCGAGCCCACGCCCAAGCGACCTTCGATGATCATGCGGCCGCCAATCCACAGGATCGAGAGCGCAGCCACGTACATCGAGAGTTGGAACACCGGCAGGTTGAGCACAGCGTTGCCAAAGGTCTTGGTCGCCGTGCTGGCGAGCTCGGTATTGACGGTGTCGAACTTGTCGCACTCGTGCTCGGCGCGCACGTAAGCCTTTACGGCGCGCACGGCGGTAAGGTCCTCTTGTACCACGCCGTTGAGGTGGTCCATCGAGGTCTGGAGTTGGCGGTAGAGCGGGCTCACGCGCACGGTAATGATACCAAGCACGATGGCGAGCATCGGCAGAATGACGGCAAAGACCGCCGCGAGCTCGCGCGAGAGCGCAAAAGCGTAGACGAGGCCCATGACCAGATTTACCGGCCCGCGCACCATGGGGCGGAAGCCGTTACCTACGGCGTTTTGAATCACGGTGATGTCGGTGGTCATGCGAGTGACAAGCGAGCTGGCGTCGTAGTTGTCCAGATTGCCAAAAGCGAGCGTCTGGATCTTGCGATACTCCGCCTCGCGCAGGTTAGCGCCCAGCCCCGAGGCGACGCGAGCAGACGTGCGTGCATAGCCCAAGCCAAGTACCAGCGAACATGCGGCGCATACCAACATATACGTGCCCTGCAACAGCATGTAGTTGATGTCGCCCGCGGGCACGCCCACATCGATGATATTTGCCATGATGACCGGGATAAACAGCTCGAGCGCCGTCTCGGCCGTCACAAAGAGCACGCCGAGTATGGCATCGCGGCGGTATGTCCCCAGATAGGAAAACAAAATCTTGAGATTGCGCACGCAGATTCATCCCCCATCAAACGTTGTTCGCAAACCCACGTATTATGGCGCGCCGTGCGGCGGTGTCAAGTGATGCGAAATCGATTTCTGCAAGGCTAGTGCAGGCGCCATGCTCACAGGGCGCACGTCCGTATTCAATTAGAAATGAACGCGAGCGTGACTTTTTCGCCCCACTGCCGACACAAACCTTGACTCTACAATCGTTGTAGGGTTTTCACTACACTGGTACGTAAACGACCCAAGCCAGAAAGTGCCCCGCCCATGGAACACGACCTCACACGCGGCAATGTCCTCAAGACCATCGCGGTCTTTGCCCTGCCCTATATGCTCTCGTACTTTTTGCAGATGCTCTACGGCATGGCCGATCTGTACATGATGGGACAGTTTAGCGGCGCTGCCGGCATCACCGCCGTGGGCAACGGCGCACAGACGCTCTATATCATTACCGTGACACTCGTTGGTCTGGCCATGGGAACGACGGTCATCGTCGGCCACGCCGTGGGCTCGCGCCGCTTCGATCGCGCCGAGACCGCCATCGGCAATACCATCACGCTCTTTATGGGTGTCTCGGTGGTACTGGCCGCTGTCCTGCTCGCGCTTTGCCCGCAGATCGTGGCGCTCATTGGCACGCCGGCCGAAGCGGTCGAAGGCACTGCCGCCTACCTGCGTATCTGCTTTATCGGCATTCCCTTTATCGCCGCGTACAACATTCTTTCGGCCATCTTTCGCGGGCTAGGCGATTCGCGCTCGCCCATGTACGTAATTGGCGTGGCATGCATCATCAACATCGCGCTCGATTTTCTGTTTATCGGCCACATGGGGCTCGGCCCCGTGGGCGCGGCGCTCGGCACGGTGACCGCGCAGACAGCCAGCGTTGCCCTCGCGCTCGTGTGGCTCAAGAGCCGTCGCACAAACATCCACGTTAAGCGCAGCGACCTGCGCCCCCAGCCCGAGGTGCTCGGCAGCATTCTTAAAATCGGCGTGCCCGTGGCTGTGCAGGACGGCTGCATCCAGGTAGCGTTTATGTTTATCACCGTCATCGCCAACCACCGCGGTCTGGTCGACGCCGCCGCCGTGGGCCTGGTCGAGAAGATGATCAGCTTTTTGTTCATTGTGCCGAGTTCCATGGGTGCCACCGTCAGCGCACTCACGGCGCAAAACGCCGGCGCGGGCAAGGGCGACCGCGCGCGTCAGGTACTCAAGGACGCCATGACGATCTCGGTGGTGTACGGCTGCCTGATCACGGTGCTGATGTGGCTGGTGGCGCCGCCGTTTATTGGCTTTTTTGCCAAGGACCCCGCGGTGGTCGCGGCCGGTACCGGCTATATGCACAGTTATATTTTCGATGCAATCTTTGCCGGCATCCACATTTGCTTTAGCGGCTTTTTCGCTGCATACGGCAAGAGCTACATCGGCTTTGCGCACAACGTGCTGGCTGTGGCACTCATTCGCGTGCCGGGCGCGTGGCTGCTGTCGAACGCCTATTCCGACACGCTGTTCCCCATGGGTATCGCCTCGCCGTGCGGATCGATTCTGTCGGCGGTCATCTGCGTGATTGCATTTACCGTGCTCAACCGCCGCGGAACTTTTGACAAGCTGGTGGCGTAGCGAGGCGACGCAGGCCTAGCGCCTCTCCCCTGTTTTGCCGAAAGGAGCGGTCCTGTGACCGACATGCCAAGCGAACACACCGAGGGCCTGCTCCGCATTGGCGAGGTGGCGCGCTTGCTCAATTTGAGCGTGGGCACACTGCGCCATTACGAACAGATGGGGCTATTGGAGCCGGCATATGTCGATCCGACGAGCGGGTACCGCTACTACGGATCCCGGCAGCTCTCCACCCTCAACACCATCGGCAACCTGCGCGTTCTCGACTTGCCGTTGGCGCAAATTCGCGAGTTTGTCACTACGCGCGATATGGATTTGATGCAACGGCAACTGACCAAGCAACAGGAGTTAATTGAGCACAGGCGGCGTGAGTTGGAGCGCATGTCGCGCAAGATTGACCAGCGGCTTGCCTTGCTTCGTGGCGCTTTGAATGCTGATCTCGACACCATTAGCGAAATCGAGGAACCCGAACTTCGCTGCGCCGCGCTGCACGAGCGCGTCAATCCCACCGACGCCTATTCGCTGGGATGGCATATCCGCCAGCTTCAGCAGGGACAGCACGAAACCTTTGCCTATCTTGGCAATCTGGGTGTGGGTATCGCGCCCGAACGCCTGGCCGCCGGAGACTTTGATGGCTACGACGAGGTCTTTCTGCTGCTCGATGACACCGATGATTACCTGGGCGATGTTGAGACGAGACCTGCCGCGCGCTGCCTGACCATAAGCTTCCGCGGCACGCACGGACAAGCGGGCCCACGCTATAAGCAGCTGCTCGGCTATATGCGCGAGCACAACCTGACGCCCGCCGGTCCGTCGCGCGAGATCGCCCTGATCGACGACATCATCAGCGATGATCCGGCAACCTACGTGACGCAGATCACGGTGCCCGTTGCCCCGTCCAAATAAAATCCGCCCGAAAGGCATCATGCTTTCCGGGCGGATCTTCAATTTGGTTATCGATGCGCTAAGCCTGGGGCACCTGACCAGTAGCCAAGATCTGCTCGAGTGCGTCCTCGTCCAGCACGGGTACGCCCAGCTGCTCGGCTTTGGTGAGCTTGGAGCCCGCTTTGGGGCCGGCGACCAGATAGCTCGTCTTCTTCGACACGCTGCCCGAAACCTTGGCGCCGAGCACCTTGAGCGCCGCGCCTGCCTTGTCGCGCGTGCGGTTGACGAGCGTGCCGGTGAGCACGAAGGTCAGACCCGCAAGCGGCTGTGCGTCGGCGAGCTCGCCCGCCACGCCAGCTTCGGCCGCGGCTTGCGCATGAGCGGCGCCCAAGTCGACCTCGAGCGAAAGGCCCGCTTGGCGCAGACGTTCCAGCACGGCGAGGTTCTCGGGCACGGCCAGGAACTGCTTGACGCTCGCCGCAATCTTGGGACCGATGCCCTCGCACTCGGCGATATCCTCTTCGCTCGCCAAGATGAGCTTGTCGATCGACAGGAATCGCTCGGCGATGACCTCGCCCACACTCTTGCCCACGTGGCGGATACCCAGGGCAAACAGCACGCGACCGAGTGGCTGGCTCTTGGACTTGTTGAGCTCGGCGATGATTTTCTCGGCCGTCTTGAGGCCCACCGGGATGGGGTCGCCCTTCTTGACGCCCTTTTTGCTGTTGGAGCTAGCATAGGTGCGGCCCGTGTCCAGGCCGGCGATGTCGTCGACCGTGAGCTGGTAGAAGTCCGCGACATCATGGATCAGGCCGGCGGCGATCATCTTGTCGACGATCTCGTCGCCCAGGCCGTCAACGTCCATGCAGCCGCGGCTCACCCAGTGAAGTAGGCGCTCCTTGAGCTGCGCGGGGCAATCGATGGAGACGCAGCGGTAGGCAACCTCGCCGTCCTCGTGAACCACGGGGCTGCCGCACACGGGGCAGACCTCGGGCATCTGCCAGTCAACGCTGTCGGCCGGGCGCTTGTCGAGCACGGGACCCACGACCTCGGGGATCACGTCGCCCGCCTTGTGCACGATGATGGTGTCGCCCTCGCGCACGTTTTTGCGGCGGATCTCGTCGATGTTGTGCAGCGTGGCGCGCGCGATGGTGGAGCCGGCGACCGTCACCGGGTCGAACTCGGCGACCGGCGTGAGCACACCAGTGCGGCCCACCTGGATGCGAATTTCGCGCAGGACGGTCTGCTTTTCCTCGGGCGGGAACTTAAAGGCGATGGCCCAGCGCGGTGCACGAGCGGTAAAGCCCAGGTCGAGCTGCTGCTGGAAGCTGTCGACCTTTACGACCACGCCGTCGATGTCGTAATCCAGGTCGCCACGGTGCTCGAGCGCCTGGGCACAGAACTCGTGGACCTCGGACGGCGTGGCGCAACGAGCCACGTTGGGGTTGACGCTGAAGCCGGCGCTACGCAGCCAGTCGAGAAACTCGCGCTGGCTGTGGACGTGCAGCGGATCGGTATCGGCGATGGCATAGATAAAGGTGGCCAGATCGCGGCGCGCCGTGACCTTGGGGTCCTTTTGGCGCAGGCTACCGGCGGCGGCGTTGCGCGGGTTGGCGAAGGGGTCGCGACCCTCGGCATCGGCCTCGTCATTTAGGCGCACAAAGCTGCCCTTGGGCATATAGACCTCGCCACGTACTTCGATGGTACGCTCGCGGTCGGCGCCCATGTGGGCGAGCGCCGGCTCGGACAGGTGCATGGGCACATCCTTGATGGTACGCACGTTGAGCGACACGTCCTCGCCCGTTGTGCCATCGCCACGTGTGGCGGCGCGCACGAAGGTTCCGTTTTGGTAGGTAAGCGCCACGCCCAGGCCGTCGATCTTAAGCTCGCAGGTATAGGTGACGCTACCGGCACCGAGCGCATCCTCGGTACGCTGGAGCCACGCGTCGAGTTCGTCCAGATCCATGGCATCGTCCATGGAATACATGCGTGCCATATGCGTGACCGGCGTAAACTGCTCGCTCACGTAGCCGCCCACGCGCTGGGTATAGCTGTCGGGCGTCACTAGATCGGGGTAGGCCGCCTCGATTTCCTGCAGCTCAACGAGCATTTTGTCAAAGGCAGCGTCCGTGATCTCGGGCGCGTCGAGCATGTAGTAGCGGTACGCGTGGTAATCGAGCTCGTGGCGCAGCTCGGCCGCGCGCGCTGCCGCCTGGGCACGGGCGTCGGTCGGTGCGGCGGCATCCGCGCTCGCGGGCGTTTCGGTATCGATGTCCACACCGTCACCAAACAGGCTCGATTGCTCCATAGCGGCACTCCTTCGCTCGATTTCAAACGGATACAAGAGTACCACCGGTCACCATGGCGCCGAATAACCCTTTCGAACCGCACCGAATCGGCAGCCGCCAGACTGGGGTGGATCGCGCGATTAAACCATGCCCTTGCCGTTTCTAAATGATCCGTTTTCCTCCGTCTCCAAGGGATCATCGCGAAAAGAGGGGCTGTCCCGCGCTGGCGGAACAGCCCCTCTGGCTTCGGCATGTGCGAAACGGCTCGTTAGAAACCCTGACCGTTGCCCTGACCCTGACCTTGCTGGCCCAGCAGCTCCTCCAGGTACTGGCGCAGCTGCTCGTCGGTAATACCGCCGTTGCCGGTGTCGGTCGAACTGTCGTCCTGCTGCTGGTTCTGCAGCTCCTCGTCGGAGCCCAGCTCGACGGTGACCTTCTTCTCTTCCTTGCCGCGCATGAGCGTAATCTCGACCTTCTCGCCCACCTCGTGGCTGCGCAGCGCGATGATCAGGCCATCGGCGCTCGTAATCTCGTCGTCGCCCAGCTTGGTGATGACATCGCCCTCCTGGATGCCGGCCTTGGCGGCGGGACCGTCCTCGACGACACTCGCCACGTAGGCGCCGCTATCGGTGCTCAGCTTGTTGGTGCGGGCGTTGAGCGCATTGACGCTCGAAAGCGTAGCGCCCATGTACGGATGCACCGGCGTCTTGCCGTCGATGATCTGGTCGGCAATGTTCTTGGCGTAGTTAACGGGAATGGCAAAGCCCACGCCCGAGCTGGAGCCCGAATAGCTCTCGATGAGCGAGTTGATACCCACAAGCTCACCATTGTCGTTGACGAGCGCGCCGCCGGAGTTGCCCGGGTTGATGGCGGCGTCGGTCTGAATCATGTTGGCATAGATGGTATTGCCGTTGGTAGAGCTCATGGCCGTGGAGCGATACAGCGCCGACACGATACCCGTGGAGACGGACTGCTCGTTGCCGAACGGCGAGCCGATCGCCATGACCCACTCACCCACGTTGAGCTTGGAGGAATCGCCAATCTCGATCGGGGTGAGCTTGGAGGCGTCGGCGTCCTTGAGCTTGATGACGGCCAGGTCGCTCGAGGCATCGTTGCCCACGAACTCGGCCTCGTAGGTGGTGCCGTCGTCCATGGTCACTACGTACTGGTCATAGCCATCGACCACGTGGTTATTGGTGAGGATGTGACCCTCGGTATCGAGCACAACGCCCGAACCGACGCTGCCCGAGCTATCGGAATCGTCGGCAGACTGCGAAAGCGAGCCATTCTGGTTGCCGCTCGAAGTGGCGGTAATGGAAACGACGGAGGGCAGTGCCTTGGCAGAGACAGCCTCGGCCAGCGTGGTGTCTTCGGAATCGATGGTGATCTTTTGCGTCGACGAACCCGAAGCGCCCGCCGTCACGGCATTCTTACCGCCGCCGATATCGAGCGTGCCACTCATGATGAGCGCGATGACTAGCAGGGCGCCGCACGCGCAGCCGGCAAGCGCCGTAATAAAGATCGGCAGCTTTTTGGTCTTGGTCTTGACCACCGTGTGCTTGTTCACGACCTGCTGACCGCCCAGCGGCTTGCCGGTCTGCGTGTCGTAGGCTTGCACGTAGGGAATGTTATTGCCGTCGGCAGGCGTCGACTCCACCTGCACGCGCGGCTGCTGCTGAGTCTCGCCGGCGTTGCCCGCATCCTGGGGACGCTGGGAATCGTTCTCGCTCATGGCTGCGATCCTTTCGTCAAATAACCAAAGGCCCGCCAAACATGTGGCGGGCCATCATTGTTCACGTTGAGTTGTACCCCAATATGCGGGCGTACGTGTACGAGAACGCAATCTTTTAGGAAGGCTTAAGTTCTGCTGCAAACTCGAAAGAAACCCGCACCTGCGTCAAAACCACCACAAAGGTGCCTGTCCCCTTTGTGGTGGAAATCTAGTCCTTAAACAGATAGCCCACGCCGCGGACGGTGGTGATGTGTGCCGCGATCTGCGGGCCCACCTTGGAGCGGATGCGTCGGATGTGCACGTCGACGGTGCGCGTGCCGCCGCAGTACTCAAAGCCCCACACGCGGTGCAGCAGCACCTCGCGGCTGTAGGCGCGGTTGGGGTGCGTCGCCAAAAAGCTCAGCAGCGAGTACTCCATCAGCGTCAGGTCGATGGGCTCGTTATCGAGCGTCACCTGGTAGGTAGCCAGGTTGATCTCGAGGTTATCGATGTTGAGCACATCGTCGGCGGTGACGGTCTCCTCCTCGCCCATCAGGCGCTGCGCGCGAGCCTTGAGCTCGTTGGGCGTCGCCGTGGGGCATACAAAGTCGGCATGCGCGTGATTCGGCAGGCGCAGGGTGCCGAGCGCCTCGTCGTCGACGATCACCAGCATGGGAACGCCGCCGCGGTCGTCAAGCCACTTGGCAATCTGATCGATGCGGTCGCTGCGGATGCCATCGGAATCGAGAATCAGCAGGTCAAAGTCGTGCGCCGCAGTTGGCGAATCAGGGGTTGCCAGGCTCACCTCGACACCCAGGGTAGTCGTCAAGCTGCGGGCAAACTCGTGGAAGCGCGTCGTGCGCGCCATGAACAGGGCACTCTTTTCGGACATATCGGCCTCCAAAGAAATGAGCTCAATCGTACTGGAACAAGCCAGCGCGATTAGGAGTTCGCCAGGTAGTGCTTGATCTCCCACTCGGTGATCGTAGACTCAAACTTATGCCACTCGTCGCGCTTCTTTTTGAGGAAGAAGCTGTGGATGTGCTCGCCGAGAGCATCCTTCATAAACTGCGAGTCCTCAAACACGTCGAGCGCCTCTTTGAGCGAGCGCGGCAGCGGCGCGTAGCCGGCCTCGACCATCTGACGGTCGGTAAGCTTGAGCGTCTCGGCCGTGGCCTCGGGCGGGAGTTCCAGCTTGCGCTCGATGCCGTCCAGACCAGCCGCCAGCGTGACGGCGTTGACCAGGTACGGGTTGGCCATGGGGTCGGGACTGCGCAGCTCGATGCGCGTGGACAGCGGCTTGCCGGGCTTGTAGACCGGGATACGGACCATACTCGCGCGGTTGCGCAGGCCCCACGTGGCGTACTGCGGCACGGAGTCGCCACCCGTGGTGATGCGCTTGTACGAGTTGACCGTGGGGTTGGTGATGGCGCTGATCTCGCGCGCGTGCGCCAAGATACCGGCCATGTAGTGCTTGGCGACGTCGGAGAGATGGTACCTCTCGTCGGCCTCGCCCCAAAAGACGTTGTTGCCGTCGTGGTCGAACAGCGACTGATGCAAAAACATGGCGCTGCCGTCCTCGCCCGCCAACGGCTTGGGCATAAAGGAGGCGTGGCAACCGCTCTCGTAAGCTTGCTGTTTAATGATGAGCTTGGCCGTGGTAATGGCGTCGGACATGCTCAGGGCCTCGGCGTGGCGCAGGCTCATGCCGTGCTGCGAGCGACCGGCGGCGTGGAAGGTGTACTCCACGGGCACGGACATCTTCTCGAGCGTAAGGACCGTGTTGCGGCGCAGGTCGCGCGCGGCGTCGCTCACCGAAAGATCGAAATAGCCCACGTTGTCGAGCGGCTCGGGCGTGCGCTCGTCGGGGAAATAGTAGTACTCCAGCTCGGCACCAACGTTGAGCAGGTAGCCGGCCTTCTCGGCCTTATGGAACATGCGGCGCAGCGCAGCGCGCGGGTCGCCGGCGAAGGGCTCGCGATCGGGAGTGCACACGTCGCAGAACACACGGGCGACGCCGTTGTGGCTCGGACGCCACGGCAAAATCTGGAAGGTCGAGGCATCAGGGAACGCCAGCATGTCGGCTTCCTCGGGCGTGGCAAAGCCCTCGATGGCCGAGCCGTCAAAGCCAATGCCCTCCTCAAATGCGACCTCGAGGTCCTCGGGGCTGATGGCAAAGTTCTTGAGGCGGCCGAGAATGTCGACAAACCACAGACGCACAAAGCGGATGTCACGCTGTTCTACGGAGCGGAGTACGTAATCGATGTTCTGCTGGTTCATGTCGCTCCCCTTTCTTTCGGGCGGGTTTCGACTGGTCTATACCGCAGATACTATCGCAGAAAAATGTTTCCGCAGGGTTAAAGCGTATCAAGCGCTCAAAAAACGTGCGCGAGCAGGCCGTTGCGAGCGAGCGGCTAGCGTTCAGATTCGGAGACAATTTGTCTACAGGCTCGTTCCAGCGCAGGGAACTCCATCGTCACTGCATCCCAAACAACCGAGCGGTCGACATTGCCGTAATCATGCGCAAGATAATTTCTCATGCCGATAATTCCACGCCACTCAATTTCGGGATGAAGCCGCTGCGAGCGTTCTGACAACTTGCCCGCTTCTTCCGTCACCCTAAGCGCACACATCAAAAGGGAGTCCGCCAACGCCCTCGTCCGCACGTCATTTGCATGCAGAAACTGGTCCTCGGTGATACCAAAGGCCTTGATGCGCTCGTTCGTTTCAGAGATGGCATCCAAGACCTCTTGGGCGCGGAGACAGTCTGACTTACGCGCGATCATAAAGGATCACTCCTTCGCGCTCGATTACCGCGGCAAGATCGCCATCAAGATGGTCGCTCGAGACGAGGTCAACCTGCCTCCCAGTTTCTTTGCGCACCGCCTCGCCGAATGCCGACAACGCGAATAGACCAAAGCCCTGCTCGCGATCGACTTCGAGACGCAAGTCGATATCACTATCGACACGCGCCTCGCCACGGGCATACGAACCAAAAAGAATCACGGTTTTGATGGCGGGAATCGGGCTGGCCGCCTCGCGGACGGCGGACTCAATCTGAGCAATATCCAAAATGTCTGCGGCGACGTTTTCGCTCGCAGAGTTTTTACCAAGTGAAGGAACAAACGGCAGCGAGCGCTCGCGCAGCATCTGCCTCATAAACATATTGACCGCTACAGACGAAGTCATGCCGAGTTCTTCGCATAGCTCGGCAAATGAATCTTTAATTGACGAGTCCACTCGTACACTCAGTACAGACGCAGCCATGGGCACCTCCTGTATGACATTGTCTATATAATATCACACAGGCTAGCGCGAGGTCGAAGCGCGGTGTTCGATGTGGCCGGGTATCTCGATGCGCTTGGGGGCGAGCTTTGCGGCGTCGCCCACCGTAGTGGTAACGATGTCGATGCGCTCGGAGAGACGCTCGACCACGCGCTCGGCAATGGTGGGGGTGTCCTGCGCGGCCGTGGTCACACCGCCAAAGAGCACGTGGTTCCAGGGATAGTCGTCAAACGTAGCAATCTTGAGACCCGCCGGCAACGAGGGTCCCAACTGTGCCAGCGCCTCGGTCAGACGCAGAAAGACCAGGCCGTTGACGGCAATGAGGCCGAGCTTTTTACCCGCATAGCCGCGTATAGCTCCGTCCAGACGGCTGACACCCGTGGCGCCACCGTCGGCCAGGGTAACGACCTCGCCGGCCAGACCGCGGCGCGAAAGCTCGTCGGCAAAGGCCTCGGCGCGCTCGCGACGCACGGGGCTGTCATCGCTTGCCTCGGTGAGCAGGCGCAGGCGCTCGCTGCCAGCAGCGGCCAAGGCGTCTACCAGGCCGGCAACCAGCTCACGGTTGTTAGAGGTCACCAGATCGATGCCACCGTCGGCAACATCGCGGTCGAGCAGCACAACGGGCAGGCGCCCCGCGGCCGCGGCGATCGCCTTGTCGTTGCCTCCGCAGGTATTGACGACCAGGCCGTCTACGCCGGCATCGATAAGTCTGGTGAGCGACTCTGCCTCCTTGGCGGGGTCGTTGCCGCTAATGGCGGTCATGAGCGAGCAGCCGCGCGCGGCGGCGCTGGCGGAAAGGCCCTCGAGCATGGCGCTCGAGAACGGGTTAGCGATGTCGGCCAGGATCACGCCGATGAGGTTGGTGCGCGAGCTGCGCAGGTTGCGCGCGGCGGCACGTGGGCGATAGCCAGTGCGCTCGATAACCGCCGCGATGCGCGCGCGAGTTTCCTCGGTCATCTGCCCGGGGCGGTTGTTGAGATAGCGCGAAATCGTGGCCGGGCTCACGCCCGCCTCGGCGGCAATGTCCTTAATCCTCATCTGCGCCATAGCGCACCCCGTTCCCCAATTGTCGGCAGTCTGAGCCATTTTAGGCATTTTTAAAAAACTCGCTTGCAAAACGTTGTAGGTGAGCAGCATCGTTTTTGCGTCTCGAGCAGATGCGGTGATGGGCTAGATAGACGAGTCTTTGGAAAGCTCGAAATAGTCGGGATGCACGGCGATAACCGGGCCCTGCTCCTCGGGCATCAGGTGCAAGTGCGTCTCGGCAAGATAGCTCGCCGTGTCGGTATCGCCCCTCTTAATGGCCTCGAGAATCCGACGATGTTGTCGACGAATCGGCTCCCAATCCAGATCCTGCGACACCATACGCAACCAGTTGTATCGCTCAAAATGCGTATTGATGCTCTTCATCCAATCCCACAACATGTGACGGCCGGCAATCACAAAACACGTCTCATGAAACAGGTTATCCAAGTCGAAAAAGCGACGCGTTTCGCGATGGTCGAGCGATTCGGACTCGGCAAGAATCTGCTCAAGCCGATGCTTCTGCTCGGACGTGGCTGCCGAGCAGCATTTAATGAGTACGCTTCTTTCGAGTTTCTCGCGCAAGAAACAGGCGTTCTCGGCGCGCTCCATGCTGATTTTTGAGACATAGGTGCCGCTTTTGGGACGCGTTTCCACTAGCTCCTGCTCACGCAGACGCACAAAGGACTCGCGAATGGGCGTGCGCCCGATTCCCGTCTCCTTTTCCAGACCAATCGCCGAAAGGCGCGTGCCGGGCTTGAGCTCGGCATAGATGATCTTGGAGCGCAATGCGTTGTATGCCTGATCTTGCAGGCTCTGATAATGCTGGTGTTGTTCCATAAAGCCCTCGAATGAAGCTCACGGTTTGTCGAATATCACCACGTAATACTATCGCATCCCCCATCCCCTCAATTGCGGTGAAAGAGGGAGTGCTCACGTCGCCAGCACCGCAAGAGCAAGCGGTGGCATCCCGAAACCCGGGACACCACCGCTATTTTGCTATCGGATGGCGCAGAAACGCCCCTCCTCATGCACCAAGGGGTTGACTAGAGCTCGCAGGCGACCTTGTAGCCATCGCCGATGGCATCGCGAATGTTGCCGCACTTGTTGGCATCGCCCAGCACGTGGGTGGCAACACCGGCTGCGGCCAGGTCGTCGGCCAACTTGGTGTTGGGACGATAGCCCATGGCAAGTACCAGCGTATCGGCATCGGCGATGGTTTGGATCTCGCCGTCCTTCTCGTAGCTGATGGTGTCCTCGGTAATCTCGGTCACCTTGGCCTCGGTCAGCACGTGAACGCCCTTGGAGAGCATGCGCGTGATGAGCACCGCGCGACCGGCGCCGCCCTCGTTGGCGGCGAGCGTCTTGGTCATCTCGATGACGGTGACGTCGCGGTTGGCCGGCGACAAGTCGTTGACCAGCGGGGCCAGGTAATCGGCCGTCTCGCAACCGACGGTGCCGCCGCCCACGATGACGATCTTCTTGCCCGGGAAAGCCTTGCCACCCAACAGGTCGTCAGCCGTCATGACCTGCTTAAAGCCCTGCATGAATGCCGGAGCGATGGGCTCGGCGCCGTAGGCCAGGACAACCTCGTAACCCGCGTAGTCGCGCTGAATGTCCTCGGCCGAGAGCTCGGTGCCAAAGACGCACGTGACGCCGGCCTCGGCCAGGCGACGGTACTGATACTTGATCACGCGGGTGAGTTCCTGCTTTGCCGGCGGAACGGCTGCGATGCGCATCTCGCCGCCCGGTTCGTCCTGCTTATCCACGAGCACCACGTTATGACCGCGCTTGGCGGCAATGTAGGCTGCCTCCATGCCCGCAGGACCAGCACCAACAACCAGTACGTTCTTGGCCTCGGCGGCAGGCTCGTAGCCGGCCTCGTCGCGCTCCACGTCCGGGTTGACGGTGCAGGAGATGCGCTTGCCAAACATGATGCCGTTCAGGCAGCGCAGGCAACCGATGCAGGGACGGATATCATCGGCATTGCCGGCAGCGGCCTTGTTGCAGAACTCGGCATCGCACAGATTGGCGCGGCCCATCATGCAGATGTCGGCAGCGCCGTCCTCGATCAGCTCCTCGGCAATCCATGCCTCATTGATGCGGCCGACCGTGGCGACGGGAATGTTCACATGCTTTTTGATCTCGCGCGAGCAGGCGGCGTGCGAGGCCTGCTGCGTACCGGCGGCGGGAATCGCGGAGCCGCGCTTGATGGTAGTGCCGCCCGACACGTGGATCATGTCGACGCCAGCCTTCTCCAGGCGACGCGAGACGTAGATCATGTCGTTGAGGGTCAGACCGCCATCGGTGTACTCGTCGCCCGAGATACGGACGTCGATGATGAAGTCCTTGCCGCAGCGCTCGCGAATCTCGGCGATGACCTCGAGCAAGAAGCGCATGCGGGCATCGAGCGAGCCACCGTACTCGTCGGTACGCTTGTTATAGAGCGGGGTCAAAAAGCCGCCGAGCATGCCGTGGGCGTGCGCCGCATGGACCTCGACGCCGTCGACACCGGCCTTCTGCATGCGCACGGCAGCGTCGCCAAACTGATGCGTGAGCTCGTGGATCTCATCGACCGTGATAGGGCGCGGCGCCTCGCGGGCATAGGACGGGCCCACAAAGGACGGGGCGACGAGGCGCGGCGTGCCCGGAATGTTAAAGGCCATGTAGGCGGGGTGGAAGAGCTGCGGCATAATCTTGCAGCCATACTCGTGGACGGCCGCGGCGAGCTTTTCCCAGCCAGGGATAAACGTGTCGTCGTAGCAGCACATGTCACCCGGCAGGTAGGTATAGGTAGGCTCGACCGTCACGACCTCGGTGATGATGAGGCCCACGCCGCCCTTGGCACGGGCACGGTAATGATCGACCAAGTCGTCGGTCACATAGCCATGATCGGCCAGGTTGGTGGACACCGGCGGCATAAAGACGCGGTTCTTGACCTCGGTCGTACCGACCTTGATCGGACTAAAGAGCATCGGGTAGGCGGAGGACTCCATACAGGGTTCCTTTCGTTTGGGCCGCTCGGCGGCAGTTGCTAACGTACTTATCGTATCAGCAACTGCCGTATCCGAAGTAATGCATTCCCAAACGCTGGTCGGCTAATGAATACCGCGGCTCAAATCTTCGGCAATTTTGTCCACGCCCTTAAGCGCGGCGCACGTCTTTTTGTTGGAGCAATGTCCCGTGCAAACGCCACCTTGAGCGCAGTCGGCGCAGGTGCCCTTGCGATAAATGCGCACGCACACGGCGACAAACGCAATGCCGATAACAGCCAGTACAACAATATCGATAGGTGCCATAGCAAGCCTCCTCTAGTTAACCACCACTTACTTTACCCCATTCTCCACCTTCCAAAAAGGGACAGGTATATTTTGGTCGGTTTTATCTGCGGAAACGCCACATCTCCCTCACCAAAAAGCCCGAGTGTCGCTGGGACACCCGGGCTCGTGGAAAGGGGCTGATCCTTATTCGGACTTAAGCGGAAACTGCAGCGGAAGCGGTGTTGGTCTCGTCCTCGTCGGTCCAAGCGTGCTTGGGCATGGGACGGAAGATCTGGAAGAGCATCGCAACCAGCAGAACGATGGCTACAACCGTCCAAATACCAAACTGGCCAAGGACAAGCAGGTTGTAGAACTGGTTGATGAACAGGGCGATCACCCAAGCGAAGGCGCACTCGTAACCGATGGCGATCGCGGTCCACTTGCCGGAGTCCATCTGATTGCGGATAGTGCCCATGGCGGCAAAGCACGGGGCGCACAGCAGGTTGAATGCGCCAAAGGCAACGCAAGCGCCCATAGTCGGGAACATGCCGGCAAACGCGGTCCACAGGCTCGGGTCGGTCTCGGCGGCGTCGGCAACCGACAGCAGCGAGCCGGCGGTGGCGACGACGTTCTCCTTGGCGACAAGTCCAGAGACAGTCAGCGCGGTGGCCTGCCAGGTGCTAAAGCCGAGCGGGGCGAAGATCCAGGCGACCAGGTTGCCGAGCATGGCAAGCACGGAGTAGTCCATGAACTCCTCGGGGATGCCGTCCATCGCGGGCAGGAAGCCAAAGGAACCGTTATAGCTACCAAAGTTGGAGAGGAACCAAACCACAACGGTGGACGCGAAGATGACCGTGCCGGCCTTTTTGATAAAGGCCCAGCAGCGCTCCCACACGTGCAGCGCCCAAGAGCGGATCGCCGGGAAGTGGTAGGCAGGAAGCTCCATAACGAACGGCGTCGGGCGACCGGCAAAGAGCTTGGTCTTCTTGAGCATGAGGCCCGAGGCGATGACGGCAAAGACGCCCAGGAAGTAGAAGAGCGGGCTAATCCACGCGGCGGTGGTAGAAGAATCGCCGATGATGGAACCCATGAGCAGGGCAATGATCGGCAGCTTAGCGCCACAGGGAATGAACGTGGTGGTCATGACCGTCATGCGACGGTCCTTCTCGTTCTCGATGGTCTTGGTGGCCATGACGCCGGGGACGCCGCAGCCCGAGGACACGAGCATGGGGATAAAGGACTTACCGGACAGGCCAAACCGGCGGAACACGCGGTCCATGATGAAGGCGACACGGGCCATGTAGCCGCAGTCCTCCAGGAAAGACAGCATCACAAAGAGCAGGAACATCTGCGGGACGAAGCCGAAGATGGCGCCCAGGCCGCCGACGATGCCGTCGCAGACCAGCGAATCGACCAGGCCGCCGTCCTCGGTGCCGCCCGCCACAAGGGCGTCGTGCACCATGGTGGTGATACCCGGGACATAGGGGCCGTACTGTGCCGGGTCGACCGAGTCGGCATTGTCGCCCGCAGCCTCAACAGCTGCGTCATAGGCGTCGCGACCCTGACCGAGCACGTACCAGCCGTCGGTGCCGAAGAGTTGGTCGTTGGTGAAGTCAGTCACCGTGCCGCCCAAGGTAGAGACGGCAATGTAGTACACACAGAACATGATGACCACAAAGATCGGCAGGCCCAGGATACGGTTGGTAACCACGCGGTCGATCTTCTCGGAGGTGCTCATCTTTGCCGGAGCCTTAGTGAGGCACTCGTCGATGATGTGGGCAATCACGCCGTAGCGCTCGCCGGTGATGATGGACTCGGCGTCGTCGTCGCAATCCTGCTCGCACTGGGCGACCAGCTGCTCGACGCGAGCGGCCTTCTCCTTGGTGAGGTTGATGAGCTTGCAGGCGTCCGCGTCGCGCTCGAACAGCTTGACGGCGTAGTAGCGACGCTTGTTGGCGGGAACGCTCGCCGGCAGATTGTTCTCGATGTGGTCCAGAACGTCCTCAATGGAGGAATCGAACTTGTGCTCCGGCACCTGGCCCTTGGAAGCAGCGGACTTTTTGACCTGCTCGAATAGCTCCGTGATGCCCTTGTTCTTAAGAGCGGAGATCATCATGACCGGGCAGCCGAGCTTCTTGGAGAGCTTGTCCGTGTCGATCTTGTCGCCGTTCTTCTCGACCAAGTCGGCCATGTTGAGGGCCACGACCACGGGCAGGCCGGTCTCGATGACCTGAAGTGCCAGGTACAGATTGCGCTCAAGGTTGGTCGCGTCGACAACCTGGACGACCACATCGGGCTCGCCGCTCATGAGGTAATCGCGCGAGCACTGCTCCTCGGGGCTGTAGGGGGAAAGCGAGTAGATGCCGGGGAGGTCCGTAATCGTGACGTTCTTGTCACTCAGGAGCTTGGCTTCCTTTTTCTCAACCGTGACGCCGGGCCAGTTGCCAACGTAGCCGTTGGCGCCGGTGATCAGGTTGAAAAGCGTGGTCTTGCCGCAGTTGGGGTTACCCGCCAGCGCGACATGGATCTGAGAATCCGCCATTCAATCCTTCTTCCTTGTGTGCCCGCGCTGCTTTCTCCGCACGGGCTGGATAATGTGCTTCAACATTGCAAATTTAAGTTAGAAAAACCTAACTTTATCTGCATAAATAGTTGCCGCGGGCCCTTACTGGACCTCGACGACGGCAGCCTCCTCCTTGCGGATGGAAAGCTCGTAGCCGCGCACGTTGATCTCGACCGGATCTCCGAGCGGTGCAACCTTAACGACCTTGAACGAAGTGCCCTTGATGAGGCCCAGGTCCATAAGGTGACGGCGAAGCGCGCCCTCGCCGTGAAGCTTGACGATGGTAGAGCTCTCGCCCACCTTAACGTCACCCAACGTCTTCATATTCTTTTCCCCCTTTCAGCTTTAATGAAATGCTGCGAACTAACCGACGGTCATGATGTGCATGGCGACCTTGGTATCGATACCAAAGCGTGCGCCCAGCACGGTGACGATGATATTGGCACCACTCGAGCTCACCACGTGAACCTCACTGCCCTCGACAAAGCCGAGGTCCTTGAGGTGGTGCTTCATGTCCTCATTGCCCTTTACACGAGACACGTGCACGGTTTCGCCCGCTTTCACCATCGAAAGCGGCATGGCCGGCATCTGCGGTCCGCAAGACATGAGTGTGCTCCTAACGTCAGTTCGTCCTCAACATCGACGCAGCAAAAGTTAACCACGTCTATGTTCGCTACAGTAAACTAGCACGTGGTTAACTTTTTGGAAAGGGTCCCTATTCAGTTTTCGAAAAAGTTTCCCATATGAAACAGGTGTGACAAGGGGACAGCCCCTTTGTCACATTGTTGCGTTTAGAGGGAGAGGTTTCTGATCGACGTGACACACGAGGCCTCGTCTACGCCCGAAATGCGGAAGATGATGTCCTCGCCGCACTCGCCGTAGAGAGCCATGAGCCCCATTACATCGCGGCCGTCGGTATGGCGATCGCCGATGCTGACCGATACGTTGCTACGATGCTTGGCAATTATGTCATAGAGCAGCGCAACCGGGCGGGCATGCAGTCCCAACGGATCTTTAATCGTCTTTGTAAACTCGACCATGTCCCCTCCCACGGCATCGCACATTCGGCCGGCAAACCCAGCCACGTGGTAGTTATTGTAGCGTTAGATGCTTGTCGAGAGCTCCTCTGAACACCTCGTGGGCAAAAAGTGGCAAATATGAGTACTGTCACCAATTTAGTAGCAGCAAAATCGAGAGCAAATTGCCTCCTTTGAGCGATTCGAAGAGGTTGAAAGCCGTCAAACGCCCTTTAAAGGGGGTTATATAAATTGATTTTGAGCCCGTTTTTGCTCAGAACAGGCCGAAAAATATGTCACCTCTTTTGCAACAGTACTCATATTTGGCATTTTTTGACCACGGGGTCCAAAACCATGCCCCAAAACACAAAAGGAGGGGCCTCGTAAGGCCCCTCCTTAGGAAAGGGAATCGATTTATTCCACAGCTGTAGATTAATCCTAGCCGCTACTCCATCATGTCGAGGACGGAGGGGCGCAGCTCGCTCTCGGCGGCCTCGGGATCGGTCTCGCGCAGGCGGTTGATATAGCGGTTGTACCACATCACGGCAAGGCCCAGGAAGACAACCACACCGCCAACGTTGTAGACCAGCGTCAGCCACAGCGGCTGATCGAGCGGGATGGTGCCGCAGACAAGCACAAAGCAGAAGACCACAAGCAGGAATGCGGCAACGACCAGACCAAAGCTGCGCGAGCCCATGCGGAAGTCACGGGGAGCGGCGTCGAAGTTCTTGCGCAGCATAAAGTAGGCAAGCAGGATCAGCAGCGGCGGGAGCAGAGCAGTGGCAGCCGTCATGTTGGTGACGATCATGAGCAGGTCGTCGAGGTTACCAGATCCCAAGGCCGGGATGATCAGGATGGGGACGACGATGGCGAACTGCAGCCAAGCGGCGCGGGCGGGAATGCCGTGCTCGTTGAGCTCGACGATCTTGCTACCAAAGACGCCCTTGGGGATCTCGGTGAAGAAGACCTTGATGGGAGCAGAGGTCCACATCATGAGGGAGCCCAGCGTGGCAGCGAGAAGGATCAGGCCAATGACGCGCGTGGACACTTCCATGGGAATGCCAAAGTGGGCAAAGACAGCGCCGAATACGTCGAAGATACCGGTGGAGATGGCAACGCCGCCCTCGGGAATGAACAGGTTGACCAGCAGCGAAGCGCCTGCGTACAGAAGGCCGATGGTCAGGCCGGCGATAACGACGGTGCGCACGAAGGCCTTGACGCCGCCCTTAAGGTCGTTAAGGAACACGCCGACAGACTCAGCGCCGCCAACGCCCTGGATGATCCAGGCAAGCGTACCGAAGAAGCCCCACATAGTTGCGAAGTTGCTCATGTCGGGAGCCATGTTAGCGGGGGTAGGAGCCGTAGCGAACTCGACGCCGCCAAAGGCAGCAGCCAGGGACAGCAAGATGAACACGGCAGTCAGGCCGAGAGCCGCGGTCGAGCCGAAGGAGGAAATGGAGCCGATCCACTTAGCGCCCTTGGTCGAAACCCACGTGGCGATAGCAAAGACGACGATCTCGATAATGGTGATCCACAGCTGCGAAAGCTCTGCATTGGCACCAAAGAACACGTAGCTCGCGTAGATGATGACGTTGGGCAGGACGGACGCAAAGTAGAACAGGTTAACGAACCAGTAGCTAAATGCCGTCAGGAACGCCCAGCGACCACCCATCGAGGTCTTAACCCATGCGTACACGCCAGACTCGGAGTCCCTGTTGAGGCCGACGAACTCAGCGGTAACCAGGGTATAGGGGACAAAGTACAAAAGCGTGGCGAAGAAGAACGACGGCGCAGCTGCCAAGCCGATGGCCGCGTTGTTGTTGATGATGTTCTTGATACCGAACACGGCGGCGACCGTCATGCCCAGCAGAGCGAACGAACCGATCGTTCCTCGTTTTTCAGAGCTCATAAGCCCTCCCAATCATCCGTATATGTCATCTAAAACCGTCCGGGCTGCAAACGCAATCACGGACGACACACCTGCTAAGGGGAATGGGGAAAAGGGAGTCAACAAAGCCATCCCCCTTAACGGCGCGAAGCAAACGCCCAAACGGACGAATACTACTTGTTGGGGAAGGAGTAACCTTCAACCGTCACGTGCAGTACCACGACGCGGGGATCCGCGGCATCGGCCACGACACGGTAGGCCTCGTCGATCTCGACGACGGCAACGCCGCCGGCGGGAATCGCCACGGTCTCCCCCGTACCCTCAAAGCGCTCGCGATCGTCGATATCGCTGTAGGCGCGCGTGCGGGTAAGATCCGTCTTGGAAGCCACCTCGACGGTCAGGTCGCCGTCGAGCGGGGCGAGCACGGCATGGTAGCGACGGTGGCCGACCAGATCGGCGGTAGCTGCCTCGTGGGCGTTCACCCACCAGTACACCAACGAGTCGCCGATGGAGTAAGCCACGTCGTGCTGCAGGTCGGCAACACCATCGAGCGCCTGGCCGGTGCGCATCCACTTCTTGACGGACTTCATCTGAGCGTCGAAATCGGCGCGCGAGTTAAAGACATGCATGACTTATGCCTCCTTAATGGGTGCCAGCGCCTGAGCAAGGTCGGCAGACGTCAGCGGTCGCAGGGACACCTCAAAGCTGAAGCTCTCAAAACGGGTGCGATAGGAATCGAGCACCTCGGAACCCCAAGAGTTCGAGCCAAGGCCGAGCAGCTGGTCGTTGATGTTGACCGTGACCGTATCGCCCTTGACAAGGTCGTAGACGTGCTTGGCGTTATCGATTGCCTCGCAGCTATAGGGCCATGCCGAGAACGAGAACGGGTTGGAGGCGGCATCAGCCGGACGAGTCACCAACACGCCGTCACCGTGACTGGAGCGCAGGGCAACCCAGCGGGTACCCTCACGGTTGGCGCAGTCCTGAGGCATAACGTAGGGCGTGAACATGTCGTCGACCGTAGTGTGGTAATGACCGACCGGGTTGGCGCGCAGCGAGTCCGGATAGTTCTCGCCCGGGCCGTGGCCATACCACTCGACGGCACGATTGCAACCGGGGACCTCGAAGGAGATGCCGATGCGCGGGATGATATCCGAGTAATCGCCGTAGGGCTCGCCGGAAACCTTGAGGTCGACGCGACCGCTCGGAAGCACGGTGTAGACGAGCTCGACGCGCATGCCGAACGCGCGGACGGGAGGAGCGATACGCTGGCTCACGGTAACGACGACCGCATTGCCGTCCTGCTTCCAAGAAACCTTGCGGGTAGACGTCTGCATCACATCGATGAAGTTGTCCTTCCACAGGGAGTCATACTCCTGAGCGTGGTTGTCGACGAGCGGATGCCAAAAACCAACCTGGGGACCAGAGGCCATTACGTCGCGGCCGGATGCCTTCCACTCGCTCACGGTACCGTTGACTTTGCTGAAGGTCAGCTCGCCGTTGAGGGAGTGAATGCGGATCTCCTGCTCGGTCTCCTCGACCGTAAGCTCAGGACGAGCGGGGGCGGCGATGGCCGGCGCCGGATGGTTTGCGATGGCAAACTGGCTTGCGCCCAGCTGGAACATCGGCTCGCACCAGGCGTGAGCCGCCATGGTGTAGGCGCACACGGTCAGCAGGGTCTCGCCTACCGCGGCCTCGCGAATCACCAGTGGCAGCTGGACGGATTCGCCGGGAGCCACCGCGCCGGGCATAAGCGTCTTGCGGCACACTACATCGCCGTCTACCAGGGTCTCCGCCGACAGGCAGACATCCTCGAGGGTAGTAAACCAGCGCTTGTTCGTGACGGTCAGCTCGCCCGCCTCGGTGTCATAAGCCATGCGAACCGGGCAGATGACCTGGCCATACTCAGTGAGGCCCGGGCTCGGCTGCTGCCAAGGGAACACCATGCCATCGATGCAGAAGTTGCTGTTGTTGGGGTAATCGCCGTTGTCGCCACCATACATATCGTAAGCAACGCCGTCCTCGGTCACAGCAGCCAAACCGTGGTCGCACCATTCCCAGATAAACTGGCCTTGGATGCAATCCCAGCGATCGAAGACCTCCTGGTACTCGGACAGGCCTCCGGGGCCATTGCCCATGGAGTGGCCGTACTCGCAGTTGATGCGCGGCTTGGGGAACGGATGCTCACCAAAGTCGTTCATCTGCGACACACGGGAGTACATCGTGGAAATGACGTCGACGGTATCGGCGTTGCGGTCCTCCTCGTAATGGACCGGACGATCATCGAGCTCGTGAGCCTTGGCGTACATCGCGCGGATGTTGCAGCCATAGCCGCTCTCGTTGCCCATCGACCACATAATGATGCAGGCGTGGTTGCGCTCCTGCATCACCAGGCGCTCAATGCGGTCGACGTAGGCCGGCTCCCATGCCGGGTCGTCGGTGACCAGGGCGATATTGCCGATATTCTCGAAGCCGTGACTCTCCATATCGGTCTCGGCGACCAGCATGATGCCATACTCATCGCACAGCTCGTAGAAGCGCGGGTCATTGGCATAGTGAGAGGTGCGCACCGCGTTGATGTTGTGTCGCTTCATGAGCTCCAGGTCACGGCGCATGCGATCGAGGCCCACGGCGCGGCCCTTGTGATCGTCGTGATCGTGGCGGTTGACGCCATGCATCTTAAAGTAGGTGCCGTTGAGGTAGATATGATTGCCCTCGACCGTCACCTCGGCAAGGCCCTGGCGATGCGGAACGTACTCGCTGACCTCGTCACCGTCGTAGACCTCAAACGTAAGGTCATAGAGGAAGGGGTCCTCGGGGTTCCAGAAGTGGGCATCGGCAACGCTGCACTCGGCATGGCCGTCGACGCACTCGCCCGTAGCGACCACGTTCTCGCCATCGCTGAGCGTAAACACGACGCGGGTAGCGCCCTCGGCCACCGTATCGAGCGTGATCAGAGCGGCATCGCCCTCGCGGTGCGTGCGGAACCTAAAGTCGACCAGGTGCGCGGCGGGACGCTGCATAAGGTACACATCGCGGAAGATGCCCGAAGCCCACCACATGTCCTGATCCTCGATATAGCTGCCATCGCTGTACTGCAGGACCTTGACCGCAAACAGGTTGTCGCCCTCGACGAGCGCGTCGGTCACGTCGAACTCGGCGGACAGACGCGAGCCCTTGGTCATGCCGATAAACTGGCCGTTGACGTACAGCTCGCCATAGCTCTCGATGCCGTCGAAGCGAATGATCTCGCGGGCGCCGGCAGGAACGGCGGGAAGGTTGACGATGCGCTGGTAGACGCCCGTGGGGTCGTCGGAGGGAACGAACGGCTGATCCACCGGAAACGGGAAACCCTCGTCGGTATAGGCAAGGTTGCCATAGCCATCTACCTGCCACAGGTGCGGGACCTCCACGTGATCCCACTCGGACTTGTACGTGGAGAGCTCCTCGTTGGAGACGGCAGCAGGCCCCTCAAAGAGGCGGAACTGCCACGAGCCAGACAGCTGGACAAACCCGCGCGACAGCTCGCGGCTGTACGTAGCGGCGAGATCGGCGGTCTCATAACCCATAAAGTACGCATGGGGTGCCAGGCGGTTCCTGTGGGTGAGCGCTTGGTTTTCCCAATCGTTAATGGCGTCCATGGTGATGCTCCTTCGTCATCGTAGTGATTCTTGTGCAACCGGTTGTCCTTATCTTACGGGCGATGCAAAAAACTGTGCAACCGGTTGTCCGCTGAACGGTCGATTTGGCCGGATTAACGGTGCAACCGGTTGTACAACCGCGACACTTATGTCACCCTGAATATCGAAACTCAACGCAAAACATCGTTCTTAAGCTCGTAGGCAACCGCCACGCCCGCTGATATCTCACCCACACGAGACGTATTCGATTGCGGCTTGGTTGCAAAACGACACCTGTCACCGGATATCATGAACGCTGTTCAGGTGCACTATAGTAAGCTGTATCCGCACCAGCCCGTATCAGTGACAACATCGACCGCATTTTCCAGGAGACGCCATGACCCAGCCAGTTCGCACCGCACCTACGCTTGCCGAGGTTGCCGCAGCTGCCGGCGTGTCGCGCTCCACGGCATCGCGCGCCCTCAACGATTCGCCCCGCATTAGCGAGGAAACCAAAAAGCGCGTCCGTGCGGCGGCCAAGAAAGTCAATTTTGTCCCCAACGCTCGCGGCCGAGCGCTCGCTGTCGGGCGCACGGAAATCATCGCCGTGCTCGTGACCGAGCCCCTGAGTGAGCTCTTCAGCGACCCCACCTATAGCGAATTTTTGAGCGGCATTACCGAGGAACTGTCGGAGTCGTCCTATCTGCCCGTTATCTTGCAGGCGTCTTCTACGCATGAGCGCAACCGCGCACGCGAGCACTTTGAGCGCCGCTCGTTCGACGCCGTGATCGATGTCTCCCCCTACAAGGGCAGCGAGCTGCTCGAGGTGCTGCGCGAGCTGGGCGTACCCACCGTGTTGTGCGGCCAGCTCGAGGGCCACCCCTATCGCGATGTGTTCTCGACAGTCTACTCTGACGACGAAGAGGGTGGACGCTTTGCGGCACTCGCTATGAAAGAGCGCGGGCGCAAAGATATCGTCGCCGTGTTGGGACCGCAAGACAACCCCGCTGTTGTCGACCGCCTGCGCGGCTACCGCACCGTCCTGGGCGAAGACCTCCCAGGCGCAAACGTTATCTATACCGGCTGGAACAGCGGAGACGGCTATCAGGCCATGCACCAGATCCTCGCGCGCGAGATTGCTTTCGATGGCGTGCTCTGCGGATCGGACCGTATCGCGGCTGGCGTCATCACCGCACTCAACGAGGCAGGCCTATCCGTTCCGGCGGACGTTTCTGTCGTCGGCTTCGACGATCACGAGATTGCGGCGCGCTGCGTCCCCGCACTCACGACCGTCCGCCAGCCCCTGCGCGAAGAAGGCCACATGGCCGCCAACATTGCGCTCGACATGATCAAGGGCGCCGAGCCCACCACCTCCGTGATGCACATGCAGCTCGTTCAGAGAGACTCGCTGTAGGAAACTGGGCCGGGCTTTTCGCCAGACAGTTGTTGCGGAAAGCCTGCCCCGTTTTGAGCGCTCATTCTGGGGCACAGTTTCCGTTAGACCGCTCAAGCGGAAACTGTGTCCCATTATTTTGCCGAATTCTGGGTCGCGCTTTCCCAGAGGACCCCCTTTGGGAAAGCGCGACCCGTTCTGGACGCAGATTCCGGGACGTACTTTCCGCAACGCCCGGTCATCCCATGCCCCCACAATCTCGGCGTATAAAAAACGAGGGAAGGCACGTGTCCTTCCCTCGTTACGGGCAATATGTAGCCGCTTGCCTACATCAGGCGCAGGCTGACGTCCTTGAGCTGGGCGCCGCTAACGGCACTCGGGGCGCCCGACATGAGGTCGGAGCCGCTGGCCGTCTTGGGGAACGCCATGACGTCGCGGATGGAGTCGGAACCGGTGAGCAGCATGCACACGCGGTCCAGGCCCAGGGCGAAGCCGCCCATCGGGGGCGCACCAAACTTGAGAGCCTCCATGAGGAAGCCGAACTGCGACTCGGCGCGCTCCTCGGTAAAGCCTAGGAGCTTGAGCATGGACATCTGCATTTCGGCGTTGTGGATACGCATACCGCCGCCGCCGGCCTCAAAGCCGTCCATGACAAAGTCGTAGGTGCAGGAACCGGCTGCCAGCGGGTCGGCCTCGATCTTGGCGATGTCGGTCTCGGTCGGCAGGGTGAAGGGCTGGTGCTCGGCAGCATAGGCCTTGCGATCCTCGTCCCAGTGGAACAGCGGGAAGTTGACGACCCACAGGAAGTCGTGGCCCTCGCGCTTGACCTCGAGCGCATTGGCCATGTGGGAACGCATGCCGCCCAGGATCTCGTCGGAGAGCAGGCGCGGGCCGGCGGCGAACATCACAAGGTCGCCGGGCTCGACGTCCATGCGCTCGCGCAGGGCAGCCATCTCCTCGTCCGAGAAGAACTTGACGATGGGGCTGTTGATGGAGCCGTCCTCGCGGAAGGCGATCCAGGCAAGGCCCTTGGCGCCAAACGTGGAGGCCACGCCGGCGAGCTTGTCGATCTTGGCGCGAGCCCAGACACCGGCACCCTTGGCGTTGATGGCCTTGACGACAGAGCCCTCCTCGTTTGCAGCAGTCGCAAAGACCTTGAACTTGGAGTTGGCAAAGATGTCGGTCAGGTCAACCAGGTGCATGCCGTAGCGAGTATCGGGCTTGTCGGAGCCATAGGTGTCCATGGCCTCCCAATAGTCCATGCGGCGCAGCGGCGTGGGCATCTCGACACCCATGCGGCCGAAGGCGTCGGCCAGGACCTCTTCGAGCGCGCTCATGACGTCGTTCTGGTCCACGAAGGACATCTCGATATCGACCTGGGTGAACTCGGGCTGACGGTCGGCACGCAAGTCCTCGTCGCGGAAGCACTTGGCGACCTGGTAGTAGCGCTCGACGCCACCGACCATAAGCAGCTGCTTCAGGAGCTGCGGGGACTGCGGCAGAGCGTAGAAGTTGCCCGGCTGGATGCGGCTGGGGACGATGAAGTCGCGGGCGCCCTCGGGCGTGGACTTGAACAGGGAGGGCGTCTCGACCTCCATGAACTCACGGTTGTGCAGCGCCTCGCGAATGGCAAAGGTAAAGTCGGAGCGCAGCTTGAGGTTGGCCATCATCTCGGGACGACGGAGGTCCAGATAGCGATAACGCAGGCGGGTGTCCTCGCTGGTCTCGATGCCGTCCTCGATCTGGAACGGCGGGGTGACGGACGTGTTGAGCACCTCGGCGTGGTCGGTCAGGACCTCGATCTCGCCGGTCGCGAGCTTGGTGTTGGTGGTCTCCTCGCCACGGGCGCGCACGACGCCGTGGATCTTGATGGGCCACTCGGGACGCATGGTCTCGGCGATCTTAAAGGCGTCGCCGTCGGAGTGCTCGGGGTCGAAGGTGAGCTGCGTGATACCCTCGCGGTCGCGAAGGTCGCAGAAGATAAGGCCGCCGTGGTCGCGGCGACGGCTCACCCAACCGGTGAGGGTGACCTCTTCGCCCACGTTCTCGCTGCGAAGCTCGCCGCAGGTACGGGTGTGCATGGAATGCTCGTCGATGGGACGGGTCTGGCTCATACCAGTGATCCTCCTTTATGGATCTGTGCCGCCCCGTGTCGTTCCGGGCGGCGTCGTACAGATTTGCCCGGCCTGCGTAAACCGCGCAGCCAGACATGGCGTTCTATCTTATCGCACCTGTGTCGATGTGCCGCGGAAAAGTAGCTCCTGCCCAAAGACTTGACGGAGACGAAACAATTGACGCGCCGCGGCACCCGCCCGCGCTCGTCACGTGCGACAATGTGCCCCAATACAACTGCACTCGGAAAGGCCCGTCATGACCGCACACCTCATCGTTATGGATATCGACTCCACCCTCATCAACCAGGAGGTCATCGACCTGTTGGGCGAGGAGGCCGGCGTAGGCGAGCAGGTGGCACAGATCACTGAGCGCGCCATGCGCGGCGAGCTTGACTTTAAGCAGGCACTCGAGGAGCGCGTGGGGCTGCTCGCCGGCCTGGACGAGAGCGTGTTCGAGCGCACCTTTGAGCGTGTGACGTTTACCCCCGGCGCGCTGGAGCTTGTGCGCTCGGCGCACAGCAAGGGCTGGAAGGTCGGCGTGGTAAGCGGCGGCTTTCACGAGGTCGCCGATAAGATCGTGACCGCCGCGGGCATCGATTTTTGCCTGGCTAACCGCCTGGAGGTCGTGGACGGCAAGCTCACGGGTAAGCTGGCGGCAGACATCGTGACCAAGGAGTCCAAGCTCATCCAGCTGCTGGACTGGGCAGTTGAGTGCGGCGTCGATATGGCCCATACCGTCGCGATCGGCGACGGCGCCAACGACATCCCCATGATCCAGGCCGCAGGCACGGGCATCGCATTTTGCGCCAAGCCCAAGACGCGCGAGGCCGCCCCGTTTACCATCGACGAGCGCAACCTGATGCTCGCCATGGACATCATCCTGCGCGACTAGTCGATCCGTCCAACAATTGGATCAGTCTGTCCTATAGTTTCCGAACAATTTTGTCTTAGTGTTCGGAAATATACCCTTTGAGTGCTAGACTTTGCGCCGTCGAAGGGAACATATATGGATAAGCGAGATCTTGAGCAATTGCTGAGCGATGTTGCCGGCGGAGCAGTCACCCCTGCCGACGCCCTCACGCGCATCCAGACGGCTCCGACCGCCGATTTGGGCTTTGCGCAGCTCGATCTTTCGCGCGGGGTGCGCCAGGGGGCCGGCGAGGTTGTCTACGGGGCCGGTAAAACCGCCGATCAGATTGCCGCCATTATCGAAGCACTGCGCGATGCCGGCCAGGAGCGCATCCTGGTCACGCGCCTGGATGCCGAAAAAGCCGCGCGCACCGCTGAACTTCTTGGCAACGGCATCGACCTGGGATATGTCCCGGACGCACAGCTCGCCCTCGTGGGCGGCAAGCCCTCCCCTACCGGCAACGAACGCATCGTCGTCGCCTGCGCCGGCACGAGCGACCTGCCCGTCGCCGAAGAAGCCGCGTTGACGGCCGAGTTCTATGGCAACGAGGTCGACCGCCTCTACGACGTGGGTGTCGCCGGCCTGCACCGTCTGCTTGCGCATGCCGAGGAACTTGCCCAGGCACAGGTGGTCATCGCCATTGCCGGCATGGAGGGCGCGTTGGCGAGCGTTATCGGCGGCCTGGTGAGCTGTCCGGTCATCGCCGTTCCCACCAGCGTGGGTTACGGCGCGAGCTTTGGTGGCGTAGCCGCGCTGCTCGCCATGCTCAACTCCTGTGCCAGCGGCGTTTCGGTCGTCAACATCGACAACGGCTTTGGTGCCGCCTACCAGGCAAGTCTTATCAATCATCTGAGCGCCGGCACGCCCTGCGCCCGTTAAGGAGCATTCCATGTCCAATCATCAGCACACGCTTATCATCGACGGCACCTCGGGCATCAGCGGCGATATGACCGTCGCGGCCCTGCTCGACCTAGGCGCCAGCGAGGAGCACCTGCGCGAGCAGCTCGCCACGCTGCCGGTCGACGGCTTTACGATCGCCGTCACACGCGTAAGCAAGCATGGCATCAACGCCTGCGATTTCGACGTCCAGCTTGCAGAGGAGCTCGAGAACCACGATCACGATATGGCCTGGCTCTACGGCAACGAAGCAGCTGCCGAGCACACGCACGAGCATGAGCACCACCATCATGATCATGGCGAGCACGAACACGAGCACTGCCACGAGCATGACCATGAGGGCCACGGTCATGGCCACGAGGGTCACCATCACGCCCACCACCATCACCACCGTTCTTTGGCGGACGTCACCGCCATCATAGATGGCTCGCAGCTAAGCGATGGCGCCAAGCGTCGCGCGCTCGCCATCTTTACCGCGCTCGCCGCCGCCGAGGCCAAGGCCCACGGCAAAACGCCCGAGACCGTCATGTTCCACGAGGTGGGCGCCGTCGATTCCATCGTCGACGTCTGCTCTGTCGCCATCTGCCTCGATGCCCTGGGTATTGAGGACATCGTGGTCGAGTCGCTCTCCGAGGGTCACGGTACCATCCGTTGTGCCCACGGTCTCATGCCCATTCCCGTCCCCGCTGTCGTCAACCTGTGCCAGGCGGGCAATATCGCCCTCACGCCCGCACCGGTCGCCGGCGAGCTCGTCACGCCCACGGGTGCCGCCATCATCGCCGCGCTGCGCACGTCCGAGCACCTGCCGGCCCGCTACCGCATCGAGGCCGTCGGCTACGGCGCCGGTAAGCGCCCCTACGAGGGCTGCTCCGGTACGCTCCGCTGCCTGCTCGTTCACGCGGACGCATAGCCATGGATGCCCGCAAGGCAAAAAGCCGCGCTGCCATCGTTGCGGCGTTCTCCGAGCTGCTGCGCGAAGAGGACTACGGCAAGATCACCGTCGGCGACATTATCGCTCGCGCCCATGTGGGTCGGGCCACGTTCTACGGCCTCTTCAAAAGCAAAGATGACCTACTGTCCGAACTCGTGAGCGACATCTGCACCCACGCCCTCGACGACGATGGCACACCGCTCGACGACCCACTCGTGCAGGTCGAGCATATCCTCAACAACCTCTGGGAGCGCCGCCAGGGTGTACGAGCCCTCGTAGCCGGCGCCGGCTCACGCGTCTTCGCCGACTGCTTACGCAAGACCATCATGTCACGGGCAGCCGAAACCGTCCCTACCGACCCAAACGGCCCCGCCGCCACCATGGACCGAAGCTTCCTACTACACCACATAGCCTCAAGCTTCGTAGGAATGGTCCAATGGTGGGCCTGGCACAACTTCCAAGCAGATAAGGCCGAAGTAGCCAAAGACTACCTATCAGCCATACAGCCCCTCTTCAGCTAAGTAAGGCTCCCATCCCAAAGCGCCATCCCAACAAAGCGCCCATCCCTTCCCCAAGTCACGTTTTCTTGTAAGGGCACCCAAAAACAAAGCGCCCCTCCCATCCATATTCAGATATATATGTTGGGTTGCTTGTTCCAACGCGACTAAGATCCCGCAGCTGGCCGCATGGGGTAACTTCCCAGCGCATTCCGCAGGACGAAAGAACCCCCGCCGCACGAAGTGCGCAGCGGGGGTTCTTTCATGTCCGAGGACGCGCTGGGAAGTTACCCCATGCGGCCAGCGGACAACTATGTAGCCTTGGACTAGAACATGCCCAAGAAACCATGCACAAACAGCGCGGCCACGATAGCACCGACAAACGGCGCGATGCCAGGAACAAGCAGGCCATACTTCCAGTTGTTGTCAGCCTTGTTCTTAATCGGCAGCACCTGATAGGCCATGCGAGGACCAAGGTCACGTGCCTGGTTCATGGCGAAGCCGGTGATGCCGCCCATGCCCATGCCAACAGCCCAAACAATCAGACCGACGCAGATGGCGAGCATCAGAACGTTCTCGCCGGCGCGGCTAGCGGCAGCAAGGATGGCGCTGATGAACACAAAGGTGCAGATAGCCTCGCAGAAGAAGTTACGGGCATAGTTGGTACCCTCGGTGGTGGGGTTGGTCGAGAAAATGTTGCGCTGGGCAATGGGGTCGACGACGCCCTCGGAAGCCTTGAACTCATCGGCATACATAAACCAAGCGATTACGGCACCCACAAAGCCGCCGAGCATATCGGCAAGCATAAAGGGGATGCAGTTGCCCCACGGCACCAAGCCGACGATGCACTGGGCAAGCACCATAGCCGGGTTCATGCACACGGCGCCGCCAAAGACAAACAGGCAGACCGAGATGCCAAAAGACCAAGTGGTGATGGCAAACATGTGACCGGAGCCCTGATACTTGGTGCCTTTGAGCACGGTATCGCAGTGCACGCCCACGCCAAAGACGATCATGAGGGCCGTCGCGCCGAATTCGCAGAGGAGTTTGGTAAGCATAAAACCTTATCTTTCTTATCGGTTACAAACGATTCGTTTAAGCCGCGCACTAGTGCTGTGCGACGACAACACCCAGGCCATCGGGGATGACGGCGACCTTGGCGTCGGCACCCTTCATCTCAAAGGCGAGCTTGAGCGCCTCCTCGAGGGTGTTGACCGGCGTCATGTGCATATCCTTGAGCATCTGGTGATCGCACAGGTCGGTAACCATGATCACGGGGTGATGTGCCAGGATGCGAGCGAAAATCTGGCTCGTCCACTGGTCGGGCAGGGTCTCGTCCTTGGGACGATCGATGCAGGCGCGCTCAAACTCCGCCGGGTCGTTGTCGGCGATGTTGTGATAGAAGCCCTCGCCGCCGTGACCGTCGGCACAACCAGCGACATCGATAATCACGCCACCCTCGGGAAGCGTGGCCTCGGCAGCGCACATGCCCTTCACGGCCTGGTAGATATTCTGGTCGAGCGGGTAGCCGCCGTTGGTGGTGATGGCGATCTCGCACTCGACGGGCTCAACGCCGGCAAGGCTCTTCACGAACTCGCAGCCAGCCTCGTGCGCCTTGTGGATGTCGCCGGCAAAGGAGCCAATGACCTCGTGCTTGCCGTTGAGCACCACGTTGAGCACAAAGGCAAGGTGGGCCATCTCAGCGGCGGCAAACATGTCCTCGCTCACGTGGTTGTGGCACAGGTTGCCGGCGCGCGAATGGGAATCGTTCACAAACTGGCCGTTGTGGTTGTACATGATGGTCTTGTAGCTGGCGATGCCAGGCAGGACGGACTTGCGGCTGCCAGAGAAACCGGCAAAGAAGTGCGGCTCAATGAAGCCCTCGGCAAGCAGCAGATCGCAATCGGCAGCAATCTTGTTGATGATGCACTCGCCACCAGAAGGCAGGGTGCCGATCTTTTTCATCATGCTGTCGTCAGTCGCGACGTGCATAACGATTTCCTCGTTGGCAACGATCTCCTCGCCATACTTGTTGACGAGCTCCTCGTGCGTCGACGGACGGTGCATACCCGTAGCAACCAGAATGCGAACGCGCGCCTCAGGCGCAGCGGAGTGGATGTGATGCAGCAGAATAGGCATCGTCACACGCGAGGGAACGGGGCGCGTATGGTCGGAGCTAATGATGACGATATCCTTCTTGCCAGCACAAAGCTCCTCGAGCGAAGGTGAGCCATAAGGGTTGGCAAGCGACTCCTCTACCAGCTCTTCCTGCGATTTTGTAGTCTTAAACTCGTTTTGATGGCCTTCCATCACACCCGCGAAGTTCTTATCCTCGAGCTCTAGATGCAACGTCTTATGGTCAAACGGTAGTTCACATTCAAACAATGACGAGCGCCCTCTTCCTTTCAACTGACACACTAGATAAACCGTTGGAAGGATACGCCGCTCACCGAAAAACACCACCGTCCACCGAGTCGTTAACACAACGTTCATATTTGACCCACAACAAAACGGCCGCGATCCCAAACGGGACCGCGGCCGCAACAGTCATAAGGCGAGAAGCGCCAAATGCGCCACCAGGATAGACCCCATCCAAAACGCGCGAAGCGCGCTATCTTTTCCTCAGCAGTAATCCGCCGAAGACCGGACATCGTAGGGCCCGCCATAGGTTTACTTTTAGGCACACTCCGCAGGACGCAAGAAGCCCTCGCCGCACGAAGTGCGCAGCGAGGGCTTCTTGCATGTCCGAGGACGTGCCTAAAAGTAAACCTATGGCGGGCCCGGACGACTACAGGGCTATCGATTACCCTGTGTTCTGCAATCCTGCCGAGACGCCAGTCACAGTCGAAAGAATCAGGCTCATGTACTCGGCCTTCTTCTCCTCGGCCATCTCGTCCTGGTTCATACGCACCTCACGAAGGGCGCGGACCTGGGCGATGGACAGGGCGTCGACATAGGGGTTACGCACGCGAACGGCGCAGCCGAGCACGCGACGACGCTGCAGCGGCCACTCGTCACCGACGATGGCAAGGACCCACTTACGCGTGAGCTGCATCTCGGTGAAGACCTTCTCGGACAAATCCTGGCGATCGCCCAGGTGTAGATACATCTTGGCAATGCGCTGATCGGTCTTAGCAATCGACATCTCGATGTTGTCGATGAACGTGCGGAAGAACGGCCACTCCTGGTAGGCAGCCTTGAGCTGGTCAAGGTCACCAAGCTGCTCGCAGGCGGTGCCCAGGCCGTACCAAGCGGCCAGGTTAATGCGTGCCTGGCTCCAGCTGAAGATCCACGGAATGGTACGCAGGTCGTCGAGCGACTTGGCGCCCAGGCCGCGCTTAGCGGGACGCGAGCCGATCGGCAGCAGACCGACTTCGGTCAGCGGCGTCACGGTCGAGAACCACGGTGTAAAGTCCTCGGTGTTCAGCAGGTCCAGATAGCGCTCGTGGCTTGCAGCGTTAAGCTTCTCGGCCATACCCCAGAACTTCTGCGTGGTCTCTGTGTTGGTCTTCTCGACACTCGGGGCCGACTGCAAAAGCGTTGCGGCGGCAACGGACTCAACATGGCGCTGAGCCAGCGTGCGGTTGCCGTAACGGGCAAAGATGACCTCGCCCTGCTCGGTGAGCTTAAAGAAGCAGTTGACCGAACCCTTGGGCTGCGCCAGCACGGCCTTGTTGGCCGGGCCGCCGCCACGGCCAACGGCACCGCCGCGACCGTGCATGAGCACCAGGTCGATATCGTTCTTCTCGGCCCACTTGGCAATGCGCTCCTGCGCGGAATGCAGCGCGAGCATGGCCGTGGTAGGACCGGCGTCCTTGGAGGAGTCGGAATAGCCCAGCATAACCTCCATGCGGCGGTTGGTCTGGGCAAGACGCTTCTGCACCACGGGCAGCGTAAGCATCTGGTCGAGCACGTCGACGCAGCCCTCGAGGTCCTCGAGCTGCTCGAATAGCGGGATCACGTCGAGCTCGGGGACATCTTCCTCGTGTGCGAAGGACAGGTGGGCCAGCTCGAAGACGTCAGCCACATGCTGGGCGCTCTTGGTAAACGAGATGATGTAGCGGTGCGCCATCTTCTTGCCGTAGCGCTTTTGGATGGAGCCGATGGCACGGAAGGTATCGATGACTTCGCGCGTCATGGGCTGCAGGTCGCCATGGATACCGTTCTCGTGGATATCCTTGAGGGCGCGGGCATGCACCACGGAGTGCTGACGGAACTCCATCTCGACCATATGGAAGCCGAAGGACTCGACTTGCCAGATGATGGTCTGGACCGGGCCGTAGGCGGCACGGACGGCACCGCAGGCGGCCAGCGAACGCTGGACGACGCGCAGGTCATCCAGGAACTCGTCGGCGCTGTGGTACATGGTGTCGGTGATACGGCGCACGGTGGCGTTCAGACGGTCGGCCATGACGAGCATGACGGCGCGATGCGGCTCGTGCTCGGAGATCAGCTCGGCGCGGGCCGTGTACCGAGGGCTCATCTCGACCTGATGGTTCCACAGGTTAATGAGCTCGGCCGACGGCTTGCTGTAGGTAGCCTCGAGCGTGAGGTTGCGGCCGATGTGGCGGCACTTGTCCTCGAGCTTGAGCACCATGTGCGTAAAGTACTTGGCGGCGACCTCACGGCTCACCTTGGCGGTGACGTTGGGGTTACCGTCGCGGTCGGAACCGATCCAGCTGCCGGGATGGAAGAACGCCGGGCACAGCGGCGGCACAGTACCGGCCTTGTCGCCCAGCACCCAATCGTCAAAACGACGATAGATAACGGGGATAACGTCGAACAGCGTGTTATCGAAGATGTCGATGATGGTATCGGCTTCCTCGACCGGCGTGGGCTTCTTGAGCGCGATGGGGCTCGTACGCACCAGGGCGTCGATCTCCTGCAGCATATGGCGCTCGTTCTCCACCAGGTCGGAGCCGCCCAGACGCGGACGCTCCTCCAGCAGGTTGGAGATACGGCGGATCTTGCCCTCGACGGCCTTACGACGGGCCTCGGTGGGATGTGCGGTAAAGACAGGGTGGAACTCGAGCTTGTCGAGCAGCTCGTTGGCACCCTCGACACCCAGCTCATTCACCAGCTGGTGATAGGCAACGGTAAGCTCGTTGGCAGGATCGACCTCGGTATCGGTCGACGCACCGGCCTCGCGCTCGCGCAGCTGCGCCACACGGTAGTTCTCCTCCGACAGGTTTGCCAGATGGAAAAAGCTCGTAAAGGCGCGGACAATGACCTGCTGCTTATCGAGCGGCAGGCTGTCGATCAAATCGACGACCTCACGAAATGCCACGGCAGTGGGCTCGTCGGCGGTGGGCACGCCCTGCTCGTCGACGGCTTCGTCGGCAGCGCAGGTACCGGGGTTGCCGGCATTGACCACAATCTCGGCTGTCAAAATCTTGTCGAACAGGTCCGCGATCTCGGGATCATACTCGCTAAGCACACGGCGCTCCAGGCGCAAGAACAGCGCCAGATTGTCGCGCAGCTCCTCGGGGATCTCGATCTCGGCGAGACGCTCCCTGGACTCGGCATTCGAGCCGATTCGGTTAACGAGGCGGTTGACCACGGCAGCGACGCGCGCCGCGGCTTCGGGTACAGACTGGTTGCTTAGGTTCTCAGCCACGTTTCCTCCCATTCCTCCTTCTATGCACGTAACATGCGGTATTCATTATAGGCGCTTGAGAAATACTTTCGACACTGATTGCGCTTTACCACACAAAAGTATTTTCTGCATTGCAAAGGTTTTTGCCCTAAATGGTCGTATTTCTCGGTGGGCGGCATACGTAAACGGAGGCATTCCGCATAAAAGCGAAACACCCCCGTAACAATCGCTCTCCATGAGCAGGGCACGTTAGCAGGCCCGAAGCTCAAAAAGATGCGCTACAGGCGCTCGCGAACCGCCTCGACGACGTTGTCCAGATCGGCGAGCACCTCGTCATGGCTCTGCATGTCGCGCACTTTGACCTTGCCGGCGGCAAGCTCGTCGCCACCCAGGACCAAGATGAGCTTGGCGCCTACCTTATCGGCTTGCTTAAACTGGGCCTTGAGCGAACGACCCTGATAGTCGGCCTCGGTCACAATCCCTGCGGCGCGAAGCTCCTGCGTAATGGCAAAGACGTTCTGACGCAGCTCCTTGCCGGCGTTGGCGACATAGACGCACGGGGCCTCATCGGCACCCAAATCGCTGCCAAAGGCCTGCAGGGCCAGCAGGGCGCGCTCAAAACCGACAGCAAAGCCGACGCCCGCCGTGGGCTTGCCACCCTCGAGCTCGACCAGGCCATCGTAGCGGCCGCCGCCGCCGATGGAGCCGACGCCGGCGCCAGGGGCCTCGACCTCAAAGACAGTACGGGTGTAGTAGTCCAGGCCGCGCACCAAGGTGGGATCCTCGACATACTCGATACCGGCGGCATCCAGATAGCGCTTGACCTGCTCGTAGTGCTCGCGGCACTCATCGCACAGGTTGTCACCCATCAGCGGAGCCTCGGCCATGATCTCGCGGCAGTGGTCGTTCTTGCAGTCGAAGGCACGCAGCGGGTTGAGCTCGGCGCGCTCGCGGCACTCATCGCACATCTCGTCGGCGTGATCGAGGATGAACTGCTTAACCTGCTCGCGATAAGCCGGACGGCACTGGGCGTCACCCATCGAGTTGATGAGCAGACGAAGCTTGGAAAGATCGAAGCCCAGGCGCTTGTAGAACTCCATGAGCATGATGATGCACTCGGCATCTGCCGCCGGATCGGGAGCGCCGAGCCACTCGATGCCCACCTGGTGGAACTGGCGCAGGCGGCCCTTCTGGGGACGCTCGCCGCGGAACATGGCCTCGGCGTAGTACGCCTTAAACGGCGTGGAGCCCTGGGGCACCAGATTGTTCTCGACGACGGCGCGCACCACGCCGGCCGTGCCCTCGGGGCGAAGTGCTAGGCGCTGCTTGGGCTTGAGTTTGGTGTCGGTGCCCTCGGTAAAGACGCGCTCCAGGTTGGCACCGCTGAACACACGGAACATTTCCTTGCGCACGACGTCGGTCGACTGGCCGATACCGTGGACAAACACGTCCACCTGCTCGATCGCGGGCGTCTCGATGGGTTTAAAACCAAACGGCTCGAACACGCCGGCCGCAATCTGCTGCATCTTTTGCCAGGCGCGCATCTCGGCGCCGATAAGGTCGCGGGTTCCCTCCGCCTTCTGTGCCTGCATGGGCAAACACCTTTCTTTTGTATCGCGTCATAGGTAGTGGTCATTATACGGCACAAACTCAAACCGCGGCGGTGCATCTGACCGAACGAGGGTATGGGGACTCGTTCGGCCAGATGCACCGCCGCGACAGCTGATCCGCTTTCCTCCGACCCCTTCGGGTCACATGATCTGCTGGGGACGAAGGAAAGCGGACCGTCCTTTGACCTGCGGCGACCTTGGAAACCGAATGATGGTACGAGCATCCATTCGGCTCCCAAGACCGCCGCGGGCAGATCAGGGTGAGCCGGCAAACGCGGCAGCGCCCTTACTCTCCCGCCGCGCTCGCGCGCAGCTTGGCGGCAATGGGCTCGGATGCCAGCAGGAACACGAGCATGACCACGGAGCACGCCAGGCATACAATCCAGGTGCTCGCAAAGGAGCCCGTGGCATCGAACAGCACGCCCGAGACGATGGCGCCCACGGTGCCACCGGCCATCTCGAGCGAGGTAATGGTGCCCGTGACCTTACCCAGGTCGGCCATGCCAAACTGCTTAGACGCAGCGATCGTGGGCGTTGGAGATGTTGTACTGCGCAAGGGAAATGCCCAAGTCGCTGACGATCAACGGCTGGAACAGGCTCATGCAGTTGACGAAAATCGTGTAGCACGTGGCCACGATCACGAAGCCAGAGGCCACCACGAGCCAGCCGGGGAAGAACTTACGCTGCTGGGACATACTGCTCCTTATTTAACAAACGAATAGCCGGCGCCGGGCGCCGGTAGTGCCCAAGATTGCCTTGAAAGACAAGGGCATAGGCCTTACGGCCATGCCCGCAGGCTTGAAAGGCAAGGTTGGGTGCTACCGGTGGTCGGCGATATAGCCCAAAGCGACGGCGGTATAGGCCGCGGCACCGAGCGGCAGCTCGGCATCGTTAAAGCGTGCCTTGGGATGGTGCTGGGCAAAATGCTCATCCGTATCGGTTACAGCGGCGCCCACGGTAAAGTACGCACTCGGGATCTCGCTCGAGATCAACGCGAAGTCCTCGCTCGCCATGGCGTGGAACAACGGCAGGAAAGCTGCCTTGGGCAATGTCGCACTCACATAGCCCAGCGATGCCTGAGTCATATCGTCATCGAGTACGAGCGGCGGAACATCCGAGAGCGTCTCGATGGTCGCCGGCGTGCGATACGTTGCCGCGACGCCATTGACGACCTCCGCGATGCGGGCCTTGAGGTGCTCCATGAGCTCGACATCGAAGCCACGCAGCGTTCCCTCGAGCACACAAGTATCAGGAATGACATTTGCGGCCTGACCGCCGGCGAACTTGCCAACGGTAAGCGCGACCTCCTTGGCCGCCGGCACTTCGCGAGCGATAAGCTCCTGAAGTGCCAGATGCACGTGCACACCCGCCGTAATGGGGTCGATGCAGATCTCGGGGCTCGAGCCATGACCGCCCTTGCCCTGCAGCGTGATGCGGAAACCGTACACGCCCGAGAGCGCCGGACTGCCGTAAAGCACCAGGCCAAGCGGCGACTGGCTATTGACATGCATGGCAAAGGCGACCTGAGGGCGCGGGTTCTGCAGCAGACCGTCGGCGATGGCGGCGCGGGCACCCTCAAAGGTTTCCTCGCCCGGCTGGAACAGCAGCTTAACCGTGGCGTTGGCATCAACAAGCTCAGTCTCGCGCGCTTTGAGCATACGAGCCGCACCAAGCAGCGCCGTCGCGTGCATATCGTGACCGCAAGCATGCATGCAGCCGTTGACAGAGGCAAAAGACTCGCCCGACTCTTCCGCGACGGGAAGAGCATCCATGTCACCGCGCAGCATGATGACCGTGCCGGCCTGATCGTCCGTGCACGTACCGTTGCCCTGGGCCGCCACGGCCGCACCGGCACCGATGAGGCCCACAACACAGGAGCCGTCGACGAGCGTGGCAAACGGGATGTCCATCTCGGTCAGGCGCGCTTGGATATACGCAGAGGTCTGTGGAAGGCTATTACCCAGCTCGGGCATCTGGTGGAGATCGTGTCGCCACGCAGCGAGCTCGTCTGCAAAAGCCTGAGCTTCTGCAACAAGACCGTCACCGATAGCGGTCTGCGCCGCGGCGGTGGCCTTGGGCGCTGATTGCGGTTGAAGATCGGACAAAGCTGGTGCCATAGATGCCCTCCAGTATCGTTTTTGCAGCAAGCACTTTGATAGCGTAAAGTGCAAGGTACTACTTTAAGGGCGAGGCATAAAAAATGCCGCCCCGAGAGGGCGGCGCAACAAGTTGTTTACAATTGCGGGCGCGGCTTTTTGCGCAAAAAATCGAAGTGAGTCTCGCTCAAGATAATCGACAGGAAGATAAGCACGAAGCCGGCGAGCAGGCGCGAGGTGAGCGCCTCCCCCATCAGCAGCACCGAAAACAACACGCCCGAAGGCGACTCCATCGAAAGAAGCAGTGAGCCCGTCGGGGCGGGGACATGCGCCAAACCGACGTTTTGGACGAGCAGCGCCGCGCATGTGCAGCCCACCGAGAGGAAAACAGCCACACCGATAAACTCCGGCGTCCATGCAGAGAGGGGTGCCTGAGTCTCGAATAGCAGCGACGTGATTAAACTCAAAACGCCATTGCCCACAAACATCCAAAACGTGATGACGTTGATGTCCATCTTGCGACCGTACTTGGCAGTCACCGCCATCTGGATGGCGAAGAAGATCGCGCCGCCCAAGGTAATAACATCGCCGGCATTGAACTCGACGCTATCGAGCGCTACCAGGCCAATACCCGCCAGGCACAACAACGCTGCACCCAGGTTATACCGGGTAAGCTTTTCACCGCTCAGGACATAGCTTGCAAACGGCACAAGGATGCAATACGTGCCGGTCAAAAAAGCGCTCTTGCCCGCCGTGGTCTGTGCCAGGCCGATCGTCTGCAAACCGTAGGCACCCCACATGAGCGCGCCCATGCCAAGCCCGACGATCAGGTTGCGGGCATTGAAATGAGCGATGATGCGCTTATGGAAAATTGCAAACATAACCAGTGATGCCGGGAGAAAGCGAACATAGACCAGCTCGAACACCGGAATGGTGTCGAGTGCGTCCTTCATAGTGGTAAAGGAGTAGCCCCAGATAATCGCCACCGAAAGCAGTAGAACTTTCCAGAACAACGGCGAGCGTGCGCCGGCACCCCGGGGAATACCACCCGCGCCCAAATCCTCACGGGCTACAGGGCTATCGGGCATGTTTTCGATTTCGTTGGCAGCGTATTGGGCCATGGAACATCCTCGCACTCAATCTGGGCGTGGTGTCCGCACGCGTATGGCTGCGTGCCGCCTCATGGTCAAATAAAAACGGGACGCGCCGGACCCCCGGCACGCCCCGCTACTGTAGCAACAACCAAGCAGCTCATGCAATTCACTCAACTAAAGCGTCGAGCCGGAAGGCCTCGATGTTCCGTCAACGCCACATTGTCGCGCTAAATCAATTTGGTTGACTCCAGCTTTTCGATAATCCAGTCGTTGGCTTTGATGACCGGGCGGCGGAAGACCACACCCAGGGCCAGCGACGGAATCAGATAGCTCGCCAGAATGCCCAACTCAATCCAGTACTCCATATGGTAGGCGCCGGCCATGGCGGCATGCATGGCGTTGATGCCGTGGGTAAACGGCAGGAACGGGTAGATCGCCTGGAACACGGGGCCGGTCATCTCGATGGGGAACGTGCCGCCCGAACCGCCGACCTGCATGACCAGCAGCACAACGGCCAGGGCCTTGCCGATATCGCCAAACGACACCGTAAGCGTGTAGACGATATTGGAGAACACGAGACTCGCAACCCAGCCCGCCAGCACAAACTGCAGCGGGTTGTCGCACTGGATGCCAAAGAACAGGATGTCGCCCGCGCACACGAGCGTTGCCTGCAGCAGAGCCAGACCGCCAAAGAACAGGTAACGGCCCAGGTAGATTTCGTGCAGGCGCACGGGGATGAGCTCGTTGATGAGCTCATCGTCAACCGAGACCTTCATCATGGCCGCCAGAACAATCGAGCCCACCCACAGCGACAAAATCGTGTAGAACGGCGCCATGGCCGAACCGTAGTTGCGGATCGGATAGACCGGCTTGCGATCGAGCGCAACGGGGCCAGAAAGCGACACGGCGAGGCCCTCGGGGTCGTTGCCAATCATTGTCTTAATCATGGCCAGGTCACCCGACATCAGAGCGCTATCAAGCTCGTCCTTAAAAGCGCTGATCTTGTCCGACGCCTTGCCCAACTGATCAGAAGCCTTGTTGACCAGCGTCGCAGCCTTGGAGAGGCCCTTTGCGAGCGAGCCAGAGGCGTCGGTCAGACCGCTCACGGCGCTATCCAAGTCACCCGAGATACCGTTCAGGGAATCCAGAACGCCCGAAATGGTCTTCTTGAGCTCCTTGGCCTTAACCGAGAACGTGGAATCGTAGTCGGACTTGGCTCCCGAGATACCCGCCTTGGCATCGGCGATGGCCTGGTCGACCTCGGCACGCGAGTTGTTGACCTCCGCCATGCCGTCCGAAAGGGACTTTGCGGTCGCCGTCAGGTCCTTCGCATTGTTGCGGTACTCCACGGCAATTCTGCCCAGCGACGTCGCAGCGGACTCGAGACCGTCTTTGAGCTTGTCATCACTCACCTGGTCGGCAAGGTTGCGGAGCTGATCGGCCATCGCATCGATATCGTCAGCACGCGTATTGAGCGCCGCTGCGGCTTCGTTGAGCTGAGACACCGTAAGGTAAACATGCTGATTCGCGGCATCGAATGCCTTCGCAAGCTCGGCGGACACGTTGTCGAACGAGCCCGCGCTTCCGTCAATCGCCGCGTCAACGGCATCGTTGGCGGCCTTGAGCGCTTCCTTGGAATCATTGATGCCGCTCTTGGCGTGCTCCATCAGCTGCTTCGTCGACTCATCAACGGTGCCCGTCTGCTTGAGCATGCCGCCCGCCGATGTCAGTGAATCGGACGTGGAGCTCAAAATGCCCGCGAGCGACGTCGCACTCGTCTGAACGTCCTGCAGGTCCTCGACCGAATCGCCCAGCGTCGAGGACAGATTGGCGATAAAGTTGCTCACCTGGTCGGTACTCATATAGTCGAGCAGGCTGGACACGGTCTTAAGGCCGATGGTCGTGATGGTCTTGGTAAAGGTCTCGTTGACCTGACTCTGGACGGCGCTCGAACCCTTTTCAGTCACGATCTGTGCGATGGCGTTGGCCTTCTGGTTCTCATAGAACTCGATATCGGCGTGCTTCACCTCGGTCGAGAAAAGCGTCATCATGTCGGCGCTAAACGTTTTAGGGATAACGACGGCAGCGTAGTACGCGCCCGACTTAACGCCCTCAATCGCCTTATCGCGGTCGTTGAGGACGACCCAGTCGAAGTTCTCGTTGCCGCGCAGGGTGGCGGTTACGTTTTCGCCCACGTTGACCTCGACGGGAATCAGATCGCTCTCGTAACCCTCATCGGTGTTGACCACTGCAATCTTAAGGTTGCCGGTATTGCCGTAGGGATCCCAGCTTCCGGCGATGTTAAACCATGCATAGAGACATGGCACGATGATCAGGCCCATCACGACGACCATGCCGATCACGGAGCGAGACACGTTTTGGACATCGCGCTTAAACAGGTGCAGGATGTTTTTCATTTATGCCTCACCTCCTTTAGAGTGCTTGCCAAGCGAGGTGGTGTCCCCGTCGTTTCCGTTTACGTTGTCAGCGCCGTCGGCATCTTGAGCCTTACGATGCGCACCGATATGCGACAGACGGCTCGTAGGCTGTTCGCCTCCCTTGGCGCCACGCTCGCTGGCGTTGAGACCAAACATGCGACGGGCGGCAGGGATGGCAGCCGTGTGCTCGCGCATCTCGCGGCGAAGGTCCTCGTCCGAAAGCGCCGAGATACGCATCTGGGTATTGAGGCTCGCACGGATGTATTCGATGTTGATGAGCCAGCCGCAGATGGCGATAACCGAAATGATCCAGATAACGAGCAGGATGATCTTGCCGTTATTGTCGATATCGAGCACCGTCGAAAGCACAAAGAGCAGAACCTGCACGCCTACCACGGCGGCAAAACCGCCCTTGATGTAGTACGGGTAGCGATGCTCAAACGCCACGGCATGATCGAGCAGCTCGCGACGGTACGAATCCGAATCGAGCATGACGCGCATGGCCGTGCGCAGCGAATAGCGCTGGCGCGGCAGGTCGTTGGACTCGCAGATCATGAGGCCCGTCGTGGAAAGCTGCTTGTCAAAGAGCAGGTTGAGGTTGAGCAGCAGCGGACGCAGCTGCAAGCCAATAAAGAGTGCGATGGCAAGGAACACGCCCAGGATGCACAGGTTGAACAGGTAGTTGAACGAATACATGCCACCGACGGTCTCGCGCAGCAGGTTGATGCCATAGGTGAAGGGCAGCAGCGGATGCAGCCATTGGAAGAAGCCGGGCATCATCTCGATGGGATACATGCCCGACGAGCCGGGGATCTGCACAATGACGAGGATGACGCCAATGGCTTTACCGATATGCTTAAACGTGGTGGACAGCGCATAGATGATGTTGACGTAGGTGAACGAAATAGCGATGCCGCCCAGTACAAAGAGCAGCGGGTTGACGCACTGAACGCCAATGACCAGATCTCCCACCGTAACGATGATGGCCTGCAACGCACCCAGGATCACCAGCAGCAGCCAGCGGCCAAAGTAGCCCTGACGCGCCGTAAAGCTACCGATGCCCTCGCGGTCGACCTCGAGTTTATAGATAGCGATGAGCACATAGCCGCCTACCCACAGCGCCAGATTGGTGTAGAAGGGCGCGATGCCCGAGCCAAAGCTCTTGACCGGATAGATTGACTTGGACATCAGCTCAACCGGAGATGCCATGAAATCTGCCACGTCATTGACGTCGACGTCCATGAGGTCGGCTAACTCGCCCATAGACTCAGAGGTCTGCAGCGCCGCAATGTCATTGGCGGCGGTCGCGAGCTTGTCCTGAACCTTGGCAAGGGAGGCGTCGGTTTGGGACAGCGTGGTCTTTGCCTGCTTGAGCGTGGCGTCGAGCTGCGCCAGCGTGCCGCGCGCGCTCGCTATCGTGGGGGTCATACCCGATACAATGCCGGTCAAATCGCCCGAAACGGCGGCAAAGGAGTCAAGCGCGCTCGAAGCCTTCGGAAGTGCGTTCTGACCCAGATCGGTCTGAGCCTGACCGAGGTTAGCCGTACCGGTCTGAATTGCCGCGTTGAGTGCGTTGCTCGCGTTCGAGACGGCCGTGGCGTCATTTGCCATGGCGCTCGACTGCGCGGACAGACTGTTCTTGATACTCTGCAGCTGGTCGTTCTGCTTCTTGAGCGTATCGATCGTCGAGGCGATCAGTGCGTCGATCCGATCCGATCCCGTCGAGGTATCGCCGGCAAGAATCTGCAGGTGGCCGATAACTGCGGTGTTGTGATCGATCGTTGCCTGGAGAGACTCGAGCGAGTTGTCGATGCGGGTGGTCGTAGATGTGACCGTGCCCGTCAGCTTGCCGATGGCAGCGTTCGCGGAGGCCGATGTCTTGGTTAGCGCAAGGCTGCCTTCCGAGAGCGCCTTGGAGAGCGAGGTGATGGACTTGCCAGCCGTGGTACGAGCTTCGCCCAGCAGATCATTACCCTGAGCGATTGCCTGCGTTAGCGAAGGCGCCTGTCCCTGCAGGCCCGCCAACGCAGCATCGGCCGAAGCAATCGAGCTACTCGTCTTGTCGATGGCGGTGTTCATGTCGCCGATGGAATCACGCACTTCGCCCAGGGTATCAGACGCCTCGGACACCGAGCCCGCCAGCGAATCCTGGGTCTGGGTTGCCTTGTCTTTAAGATCGATGCCAGCATCTTTGGCAATGCCCGCGACGGTCTCGCCCACCGTGGAGACAAACTCAGAGTTGATCTGCTCCTCGATGGTGTTGGCACCGGTATCGGTGACCTTGGGCGCAATGGCGCTCTTTTTCTCGTTGACGTAATAGGTGAGCTTCGGCTGATGGTAATTGCCGTCGAGCATCGAGACGAGATTGTCGGAGAAGTTCTTGGGAATCACGATGGCAGCATAGTATTCGCCACTTTCGACGCCCTCTTTGGCATCTGCCGCCGAGTCGACGAAGGTCCAGCCCAGCTGCTCGTTCTCCTTGAGCTGGTCGACCACCTTATCGCCTGCGTTAAGCTCGCCCACTAGGTCGTTCTGGGTGCCCTGATCGTTGTTGGCGATGGCGATTTTAATGCCCTGGGTATTTCCGTACGGATCCCAGTTAGCAACGATGTTGTACCAGGCATACAGCGAGGGAATGACGCACACGCCCAGGGTAACCACCAGGGCGACGGGGTTCATAAGCAGTCGCTTAATGTCGCGCTTAAATATCGCAAAGGAGACCTTTGCGTTGGATAGTTTGCTGCCGAGACTCACGCTTGGACCATCCATCCTGTCGTTGAATCGAATCGTACTATCGACAACCATTGTACGTAGGCGCTTTAGTGCCTCGCGGCACAATGGTGCTGAGTTTTGCGGGTAGCAATATACTACGAAGATGAGTTAGTGTACAGATGTACAGTATCTTAAATTCCCGCAGCTCACAAAACCACAACCCGCACAAACTAGCAGTTCGAATAGTCGTTGGATAGTCATTGGGGACGTTCTTAAACGACTAGTCAAACAAGAACGTCCCCAACGACTAGTCATTTAAGAACGTCCCCAATGACTACTTAGGGCCACGAAAGCGTCGCAGGTTGAGCATAAGTCAGCGAAAACGCCCCTGAGCGAGCAAGGTGACGTGAAAGAGGAGGGAAGCGTACTTTGGTACGCGACCGACGATTGAACGTCAGATTGCCGCTTAGGGGCGTTTGCAGCGTCGACCGGTCCGTCGTTCGTTAGAACGACGGAACCAATAGGTTCGTTAGAACGGCGGAACGAAGGGCAGCGTCGAGTAGTTACGCGGTTCGTAGAACCGCGTAACTACCCAATTACATAAGCTCGCAGACAGCCGCCGCGAAGGCAACGGGGTCCTCGGGGAGGATGCCCTCGACCAGCAGGGCCTGATCGTAGAGCAAGCCGGAGTACTGCTTGATCTTGTCGGCGTCGCCTGCCTTCTGGGCAGCGACAAGCTTGTCGAAGACCGGGTGCTTGGCGTTGAGCTCGAGCACGCGCTGGCTCTTGGGCATGCCGTCGGGCGCGCCCTCGGGTCCCTTCTGGAGCACCTTCTCCATCTCAAGCGAAAGCGGGCCCTCGGTGGTGATGCAAGCGGGGGCATCGGTCAGGCGCGCGGAGACGGCAACTTTCTCGACCTTGTCACCGAGCGCCTCCTTCATAGCGCTAAAGAGGTCCTCGTTCTCCTTGGTGGCGTCCTCGGCCTCCTTCTTCTCGTCCTCGGTCGCCAGGTCAAGATCACCGGTCGCAACGTTCTTGAGCTCCAGATGACGATCCTCGACCTCGGGCTCGGCACCGTCGGCCACGGCCTTTTCGGCAGCCTCGCGGGCAGCGTCATCCTCGTAGACCTTGGGCATATCGGCAGCCACGTACTCACGCATGGCCTGGAAGGTGAACTCATCCACGTCCTGCGTCAGCAGCAATACATCGTAGCCGCGGTCGAGCACGCCCTTCACGACGGGCATCTTGGCCAGACGCTCGCGCGAATCGCCGGCGGCATAGTAGATTGCCTTCTGGCCCTCGGGCATGCCCTTGGCATACTCGGCAAGGGTGATCATCTTCTGCTCCTTGGCAGACCAGAACAGCAACAGGTCGGCGAGCTCGTCGGCCTTCATGCCGTAGCTCGAGTAGATGCCGTACTTCAGACCGCGACCAAAGTTCTCAAAGAACTTCTCGTATGCCTCGCGGTCGTTATCGCGCATGTCCTCAAGATCGGCAGTGATCTTCTTCTCGACACGCTTGGCAATGGCCTTGAGCTGACGGTTCTGTTGCAGCGTCTCACGCGAAATATTGAGCGTCACGTCGGCAGAGTCCACGACACCGCGCACAAAGTTGTAGTAGTCGGGCAGCAGGTCGTCGCACTTCTCCATAATCAGCACGTTGGAACTGTAGAGCGCCAGGCCCTTCTCGTAGTCCTTGCTGTACAGATCGAACGGGGCGCGACCCGGCACAAACAGCAGCGCATCGTACTCAAGCGTACCCTCGGCATGGAAGCTGATAGTGCGCGCGGGATCGTCAAAATCGTGGAACGTGGACTTGTAGAACTCGTTGTAATCCTTCTGCTCAACGTCGGAGCTGCGCTTTTTCCAAATCGGCGTCATGGAGTTGATGGTCTCGAGCTCCTGGTAGTCCTCGTACTCGGGCTTGTAGTCGTCGCCGGCGTCCTCGGGCTTGGGTTTCTGGCGGCTCTTGCTCACCATCATCTGAATCGGGTAGCGCACATAGTTGCTGTACTGCTGAATCAGGCTCTTGAGGCCCCACTCGGTCAGGAAGCGATCGTAGGTCTCGGCCTCGCCGTCGGCGTCGAGCTTCTCGTTCTCGCGCAGCGTCAGGATGACATCGGTACCGTGCTCAGCACGCTCGCCATCCTCGATGGTGTAGCCCTCAAGACCGTCGGACTCCCAAACGTGGGCGATATCCTCGCCATAAGCGCGGCTGACGACCTTCACGTGGCTGGCGACCATAAAGGCGGAGTAGAAACCCACGCCAAACTGACCGATGATGTCGACATCGGAACCCTGCTGCTCGGCGTTCTCAGTCTTAAACTCCTCGGAGCCGGAATGGGCGATGGTGCCCAGATTGCGCTCGAGCTCCTCGGCGGTCATGCCAATGCCGTTATCCGAAATGGTGATGGTACGGGCATCTTTATCAAAGGAAACACGAATAGCCAGGTCGCCCTGGTCGAGCTTGACGCTCGGGTCCTGCAGGCTCTTAAAGTTGAGCTTGTCGACGGCATCGCTCGCGTTGGAGATAAGCTCGCGCAGGAAGATTTCCTTATTGGTGTAGATGGAGTTGATCATGAGGTCGAGCAGTTTTTTGCTCTCGGTCTTAAATTGACGCATGTGCAGTCCTTTCGCGCTACCCCCGTCCGCAAAAACGGCCCGGTTGCCCGAGCCGCATTGCAGACCTGCTATGTTCAGACTTAGATTTTATAACCCATTAGCGCGCATATATACATACGGAATCGAAAAACTGTATGTCCAAACGCTCTGATGCGCCAATTGCCAAGGAGTGTCCCCGACTGCCGGCAGGAAAGGAACGTCCCTATCTGCCATCTACGCGCTTGGCCATCCAAGCATGGGGCTGGCCCTCGTCTTCGTAGTCCACCGGGGCAATCTGCGTGTAACCCGCCTTGGCATAGAGCGGCAGCACGTATTCCTGCGCATGCAGCTTAATGAGCTTGGCGCCGGCATCACGCGCGCACGTATCACTGGCCTCGACAATCTTGCTCGCCAAACCGCGACGGCGCATGCTCGGCAGCACGGCCACGCGCCCCATAATGTAGGTCTCCCCCGCCGCGACGCCTTCGTCCAAGTCGCACGCCGGCGACACCGGAGCCTCTGCGTCAGCTGCGCGCTCGAGTTCTTCGGGAAACACGCGCGAGCAACCGGCAAGCTCACCGTCTACATAGAGCGTCACATGAATGCAGTTCGGATCCTCGTCGATAGCGTCAAACTCATTCTCGTAGCCCTGCTCGTCCATAAAAACGACGCGGCGCACCAACGCCGCGTCATCAAAGCATCCCGTCTTAAGTTGGATATCCATGGCTGCCCTTTCATTCAATGCGAACGTTAGGGACAGATTTTAGCGAAAGTGAGCTCCGCGCACGCTAAACTTCGCGCGAGCCTTCGCCAGGCAGTCGTAATGACCCACGTTATGGGCATCGCTCGCGATGAAGCTGTACAGGTTCTGATCGAACAGGCGCTGTGCCGGCTTTTTCTCGCGACCAAAGCGACCGCCGGCAATAAAGTCCGCCGAAGCCTGCAGCTTGCAGCCCATATCGACCAGGCGCTCCGCCACGCTTACATCCTTTTGAACCGCACGATAGCGCTCAGGATGAGCGATGATCACCTGGTAGCCACGGCACTGCAAATCGTAAATCGTGTTCTCGTACTCTCTAAACGCATACGCATCGGCATGCGTCGAAAGCTCGAGCAGAAACTCGTTGGTCCCATCGAAATGCAAGTGATCCGCGGCATCGATACCAAGCTCAACGAGCTTTCGATGGTTGACCTCGAAGCCCATCTGGAGCGGAAAACCGTCAGCGTTATCGCGCAGCAGCTCAAAGGCATCCCACATCTTGTCGTAATCAAAATAGGGATCACGGCAGTGAGGAGTGCAAACGATTCTGGTTACACCGGCCCGCTTGGCAGCCTCGAGCATCGCCAAGCTCTCTTCGAGATCGGCGGCGCCGTCGTCTACACCCGGCAAGATATGGCAATGAATGTCACGCATAGGTCAGCCTTAATCAACTAAACGTTTGCTCGGTTGGTGAAGATGCCCTTTTTGGAAGTGCCCTGATCGTCGGAGCCCTTCTTAACCTTCTTACCGTCCTTGGTGTAGTAAGAATAGTAGTACTCGCTGGTCTCGGTCTCACAGTAATTCATGACGGTACCGATGAGCTTGACCTTCTCGGACTTCTTAAGCTGGGCGATAGCGTTGAGCGCCTCTTCGCGCTTGGTAAAGTCCTCGCGCACCACGAACAGCGCGCCGTCGGTCAAGCTGGCAATCTCGGCAGCATCGATGAAGGTGCCGACCGGAGGAGCATCGAAGATGACGTACTGGAACTTGGCGGACAGTGCCTTTACCAGCTTGGCAAAGCGATGGGAGACGATGATGTCGGCAGGATTGGGAATGTGCGGCTCGGCATCGAGGAAGTAGAAGTTCTTCTGACCCGTCTCGACAATTGCCTGGTCAATGGAGATCTGCTCGGAAAGGACCGCATAGAGTCCGCCGCGCGAACGAACGCCGAGCATATCGGAAAGGGACCTGCGGCGCATATCGGCCTCGACCAGGAGCACGGACTTGCCGCTCGTGGCGATTGCCTGAGCAAGGTTAATGGAAACCGTAGACTTGCCCTCGTTGGGAATCGAGGAGGTAACGGTGATGGTGCGAATGGGGTCGTCCACGCTCGCAAAGCGGATGTTGGCCAGAAGGGTCTTGGCGGCATTCTGCACAACGAGCTTATCGGTGTTCTTTGCCTTAGCCATGCCTATTTACCACCTTTCATAGCCGGAATTCGGCCAACAACGGGAATACCCAGGAGCTCTTCTGCCTCTTCGGCACCGCGGATGCGGGTATTGAGCATGTCTGCCAAAACGACATAGGCAACTGCGATAAAGATACCGGCGAGGAACGCGACGGCAATATACAGCGTGCGCTTGGGGCCGCTGGGGGCTTCGGGGGTCTTAGCCTCGTCGATAACGTTGATGCTCTGGGCAGCGCCGACGTTCTGAGCGACCGTACTCACCGAGCTGGCAATGGCCTTTGCGACCTCAGCCGTCTCCTTGGCATCGGTGCCGGTAACCGAAAGCGTAATGACACGCGTGGTGGTCTCGGAGGAAACAGACACCTTGTAGTCATCCAAATCGGTGAGGCCCAGTTCTTTGGCGGCGCCGCTCTTAACGCTATCGCTATCCAGCAGCGTGGCGATATCGTTGGAAAGCATCTGGCTCGCCGAGAGATCGTTGTAGCTCATCTGACCGCTATCGTCGGTCTTGGCGAGAATGTACATGCTCGTCGTCGCGGTATAGGTGTTGTCCATCGCAACGAAGGACACGATGCCCATGGCGATCGCGCAGACCACCGGAAGGGTGATGACCAGCTTGAGGTGCTTCTTCAGCAGCTGGAACAGTTCGAGAAGGGTCATGCAGCTTGCCTTTCATTTCCCCAGTTCGGATTGACAAAACTGTCCGTATGTTATCGCATCTTTTTACCGAGACCAAACTCTATACATAAGAAACAGGCTCTCCTGTAAAAATGTCGGAAGCAATCGTAAAATTGCACAACAACGCCGCACCCGAAAGTCAAATGCGGCGTCTACATCAATATCTATGTTGTATCGCTATGCGAATGGCTCGTCCTGCTGTATGGGAAACGTCACCGTAATGGTGGTTCCCACGCCCAACTCGCTCGACAGATCGAGCGTGGCGTGATGATACAGGGCCGCATGCTTGACAATGGCAAGCCCCAGGCCGGTTCCGCCGCGTGCCTTGGACCTACTCTTGTCCACGCGATAGAACCGCTCAAATACCTTGCCCTGTTCTTCAGGCGCGATACCGATTCCCGTGTCGGCGACAGCGAGGAACGGATGGCCTTCGTCGTTGGTGCCGCACTGCAGCGTAACCGTACCGCCGGGCCGATTGTAGCGGATGGCGTTGCTTGCCAGATTATAGATGAGCTCGTCGACCAAGCGCGACACGCCTTCGATGACCACAGGCTTGGCCTCATGACTTATCGTCACATTCGCCTGACGGGCAACCTGTTCAAGACGCTGCTCAACCGCGTAGATCGCACGCGAGAGCTCAATAGGCTCCGTGGACCCAATGGGCACTGCCTCGCCTTCAGTTGCACGTTCGGCCTCGTCCAAGTTAGACAGCGTAAGGATGTCGTTGACAAGCGCTGCCAAGCGGCCCGCCTCACGATAGATGCGACCGCCAAAGTTGCGCAGGTCGTCCTCGCCCTCGACCATGCCATTTGCGATGAGCTCGGCATAGCCCGAAATCGCCGTAAGCGGCGTCTTGAGCTCATGGGTGATATTCGCCGTGAACTCGCGGCGCATACGGTCGTTGTCCGCTAGCACCGCCATTTGGCGCTTGAGTTCCTGGCGCTGCGACTCGATGCGCTCAAGCATGGGGACCATCTCGGCATAGGCGTGCTCATAGCTACGGCGTGGGTGATCCAAATCCACCTCTTGCAACGGCGCGATGATGGCGCGGGACTCACGGCGCGCCATAAAAAACGAGAGTACTGCACCCGCTGCTGCGATAAGCAGCATCGGCGCCAGCATCGACAGCAAAATCGCCGCAACGCCAGGCTGGGCCTGCGCCAAGCGAACGACCTGGCCGTTATCAAGGGTGACGGCGCGATACAGCATAATCTCGTCGAGTGTAGAGCTTGCGCGCTCCGCGGAACCCGAACCACTCTCAAAGGCCTCGATGACCTCGGGGCGATCGCCATGGTTGGGCAGTGTGGAAGGCGACGCCTCGTTGTCGTAGGCAACAGATCCGTCCTTATTGATCAGCGTGATACGAAGATCCTCGCGATCGAGGCTTCGCAAGAACGGAATGGGCTCCTGTTGCTCGTCGAGGGCGGCAGCAATGAGCTCAGTTTCCTGCGCCAGATTGGCACTCGTGGCATCCGCCAAAGTGTTTTGCACAAAGAACGCACCCAGCACCGTAAACGCCACGATAACCGCCATGGCGCAGACAAAGATCGTCACAAAAACGCGGTGCGACAGCGTGTGTTTTCCCTGGGGGGCGAAGACCACGGGTTACTCCTCCGATGCGGTGGCCGCGGTGTCGTCGCCTTCGGCACCATCACCGGCAGAAGGCTCGGCCAGGCGATAACCCACGCCGCGCACGGTCTCGATGGCGCTGGCATGCTCGCCCAGTTTTTGGCGAAGCGTCTGCACGTGCACGTCAACGGTGCGCGAACCGCCGTCGAAGTCCCAGCCCCACACGCTCTGCAGCAACGACTCGCGGGTAAAGACCACGCCGGGCTTGCGCATGAGGTACTCGAGCAGGTCGAACTCGCGCAGGGTGAGCTTAAGCGGCTCGCCGGCAACGGTCACCTCGCGATGGCTGGGCGAAAGCACGATGTCGCCCACGCTGAGCACATCGCTCGCCTGCTTGACCATGCCGCCGCGACGCAGCAGTGCGCGGCAGCGGCTCGCAAGCTCCATGAGCGAAAACGGCTTAGTCAGGTAATCGTCGGCACCGCCATCGAGCGCCATCACCTTGTCGAGTTCGGTGTCCTTGGCGGTAAGCATCATGATGGGCACCGTCGCCGTCAGGCGATCGGCACGCAGGCGACGCATAATCGCCAAGCCATCGGTGTCGGGTAGCATGATATCGAGCAGCACAGCATCGGGCACCCGTCGCGCCACGGCAGCTTTAAACTCGCCATCACACGAAAAGCCCTCGGCCTCGATTCCCTGCTTGCGCAGCGCGTAGACTGTCAAATCCCTGATGTTGTCATCGTCCTCGACGTAATAGATCATGTTGAACCCCTTTGCGGCCGATATGACCGCATCTTAACCCTAAAGGCACCTGTAAAAGACAGCGTCAGCCAAAACGCCCCGTCAAATAATCCGCGGTGCGCGGATCGGACGGATTCTTGAAGAGTTGCGCGGTGGGCGCGTGCTCCACCAGTTCACCCAGCAAAAAGAACGCAACCGAATCGGAAATACGCGCGGCCTGCTGCATGTTGTGCGTCACGACCACCAGCGTGCAGGTCTCCTTGAGCTCGCAGGCCAGCTGCTCCACCACCAACGTCGACACAGGGTCGAGTGCCGAGGTCGGCTCGTCCATCAGCAGAATGTCGGGCTGCACGGCAAGTGCGCGGGCGATGCACAGGCGCTGCTGCTGTCCACCCGAAAGACCCAGGCCCGACTCTTTGAGCTTGTCCTTGACCTCGTCCCACAGGGCAGCGCGACGCAGGGAGTCCTCGACCAGCTCATCGAGCACGGCGCGGTCGCGCACACCCATACCGCGAGGACCGTAGGCGACGTTGTCGTAGATGCTCATGGGAAATGGGTTGGGGCGTTGGAACACCATGCCCACGCGCTGGCGCAAACGGCAGATGTCGCAATCGCCCAGGATATCTTGACCATCGAGCGCAATCTTGCCCTCGATGCGGCAATCCTTGATGCCGTCGTTCATGCGGTTAAAGCAGCGCAGCAACGTGGACTTTCCGCAGCCCGAAGGCCCGATGAACGAGGTGATCTGCTTGTCGCGGATCTTGATATTCACGTCCTTGAGCGCATGGTGGTCGCCGTAGAACAGGTCGAGGCCCTCGACGTCGATGCGCGTCGGCGAGGCGGCAAGATCCTCTGCCGTGGGGCGAGTCGCATCCCCAACCTCGCGCTCATGCGCGGCCTCGGCCTGCGCTTCCATGAGTTCTTCAAGCTCCGTGGGCTCCACAGCCGCAGCAGCCGTCATACCGCACACCTCCATATCGATATCAATTCAGCAGTATCGATAGTAGGAATCGCGGCTCATACGCACGTGAGCACATTGTCAAGTGTTTGTAAGGGCACGCTAGCTATGCGGCGGGCAGCTCGATGGTGAATATCGTGTGTTCGGGCGTCGATTCACATGCAACGGTACCGCCGTGTGCCGCGATGATCTCCTTGGCAATAGCAAGGCCCAAACCGGCACCACCGCGATTGGTCGCACGCGCCGCATCCAGGCGATAGAACTTCTCAAAGATTACCTTGAGCTTAGCCGCAGGGATAGGATCGCCCTGATTGATAAAGCGCACGCGCACGCCACCATCGTCTTGGCGCCTGGCCTCAATCGTGATAGTCGAGCCCTCGTAGCTATAGGCGACGGCGTTTTTCATGATGTTGTTGAACACGCGGGCCATCTTGTCGCCATCCACGAGCACCGTCAGGTCCTCGCGAATATCAACTTGGGCTTCCTTATGCTGCTCGTTGAGAATGGGATAGAACTCGTCGGCCACCTGTGCCAGTAAGAGCCCCAAATCGACGTAGCTGCGGGTGAGCACGATATCGTGGAAATCAAAGCGCGTGATGTCGAAGAACTCCTCGATGAGCGCATCGAGCCGGTGGGCCTTGTCGAGTGCCACGCCCGTAAAGCGCGCACGTTGCTCAACCGGCAGCTCAGGAGCCTCTTGCAGCAGCGAAAGATAGCCCACCACACTGGCAAGCGGGGTGCGTAGGTCATGTGCCAAGTACGTGACCAAATCGTCCTTGCGATGCGACTCGTCACGCAGAGCTTGCTGCACCTTGCGCTCACGGTCACGCACGCGGTTAAGGGCGCCCTCGACCTCCAAGAAGTCGCCGTCGATGTTATCCCAGGTGTCGGGGTGATCGATCAGGCGATCTTGAATACGAGCGGCCAGCACACAATCGGCATGCTGCTCGCCCTGCTCGTAGCCATGGTAGTACAGGGCGCGGCCGCAAAAGAACAGCACGCACACGGCAAGCGCCAGCACAAAGCCAAGCATGTTGAATACAAAGCCGGCATCGAACAACACCGGCCCTTCGATGCCGCCGAGCGCCATGGCGCCAATCGCCAACGTCATGGCCCACGCGGCACCGCCAATCACCACGCAACGGCGCACGATTTCGAATCGATCGATCAGCAAAAAGCCGACAAGCAGCACCGCTAAGACTCCGGCGATGTTGTCGATGCCAATCAGCAGCAGGCTCAGCAAAAAGAGCAGCACCGTCGCAAGCGCGCGGTTGTCGACGACTGCCCGTACGTATTCAAAGAGTCGATCGGGCACCTCGAATGCCTGCCTATCGTCTTTTGTCATATCCACTTCCCCACCATCAAAGGCGCTATTCGATTATGTAGCCGACGCCCCAGACGTTTTTGATAAAGCGCGGCTTTTGAGCGTCGTCGCCAATCTTTTCGCGCAGGTGGCGAATGTGCACCATCACCGTATTGTTGGAGCCGGGCATAAAATCCTCGTTCCACACCGCGCGGAACAGATCCTCCACGGCTACCACGCTGCCGCGATGCTCAACCAGATACAGCAAGATGGAATACTCGATGGGCGTGAGGCGTACCGGTGCACCGTCCACCGTTACGGAACGAGCATCGCGGTTGATCTCCAGGCCGTCGAGCTGGATGGTCGGCGACTCGGCCGCCTGCGAGCGGCTACCGTAGCTGGTGTAGCGGCGAAGCTGAGCGTGCACGCGCGCGATGAGCTCCAGCGGACGGAACGGCTTAACCACGTAATCGTCCGCGCCAAGCGAAAGGCCCTCGATCTTGTCTTGCTGGGCATCGCGCGCCGTCAGCATGATCACAGGATAGGTATGGCTGAAACGGATCGTACGCAGTAGCTCAAAGCCATCGATATCGGGCAGCATGACATCCAACAGTGCCAGATCGAACTCCTGCTCCAGGATTGCCTTGGCAGCATCGGCCCCGCTATAGGCAATCTGGACATCAAAGCCCTCTTTTGTAAGGTAGATACCAACCAAGTCGGCGATGGCCTTCTCGTCATCAACTACCAAAATGCGCTCGTTCATGCGTGCTCCTCTCGCGCTCCATTATGCCCGAGGCGACGCACGCCACACACAACAAGCGTGGGTGATTAAGTCGGCCTTAAGCACCCTTGTGCCCGTTCGGGCGCGGATGTGGGCCACGCACGCACGCGATGATCGCCGACGCCGGCAAACGATATACTCTAGTTCCAGAAGAGACCATCCCGTCGAAAGCGAAATCCGTGAAGTCCCTCACCTCTTTTGCAAAGCGCTCAGCCCAGCTTGCCGCCGGCTTTGTCTGCGCTATCGCCCTTGCCGCTGGCGTGCCCACCGTCGCCGGCGCCCAAGTACTCACGACCGACAATGTTTGCGGCAAAACCGCCGATGCGCGCGGCATCACGGCCGAAAACCTGCCCGATATCGATGCGACCAATGCCCTCGTCATGGGCAAAGACGGCACCGTCTACTATGCCCGCGGCGCCGATGAGCAGATCAAGATTGCCTCGATCACCAAGGTCATGACCGCAATCCTAACCGTCGAGAATTGCAAGATGGACGAGAAGGCCACGGTGAGCAACGCCGCAGCCACCGTGGGCAATTCAACAGCCGGCCTACTCGAAGGCGACGAGCTCACCGTGAAGCAGGCACTGCGCGGCCTGATGATTCCCTCGGGCAACGACGCCGCCATCGTGCTCGCCGAATATGTGGGCAAGAAGATCGACCCTAAGACCAAAGACGCCGAGGCAACATTTGTGAAAGCCATGAACGAGCGCGCTAAGAAGCTCGGTTGCACCGGCACGCTTTTTGAAAACCCGCATGGTCTGGACTTTGATGAGTGGGCTGGCGATATGCACTCAACCGCACACGACGTAGCGCTGATGATGCAGGAGGCCATGAAAAACGACACGATCCGCGAGGTCGTAGCGAGCGAAGATTCCTGGATCGAGGTCACGGGCGCCGACGGCACCGACCATTCGCATTCCATGGACACGCATAACTATTTGCTAGGCCAAGATGGCAACATCGGTGGCAAGACCGGCACCACCGATGATGCAGGCTATTGCTTTACGGGTGCCTACAACCGCGATGGCGACGAGATCTACACCGTCGTTTTGAACTCCACCACCACCGACCAGCGCTTTACCGATACCGCAACCCTTGCCAATTGGTACTACGGTCACAAGGTGACGGTCGCAATCGCCAACACGCAGGAAAAGACCGCCAACGGCAACCCACTTATGGTGCGCATTGGCCAAACCGACTGGACGGATAAGACGATCGACGCCACGCTCGCCGATCCTACGGCGCAAGCGACCGTGTTTTCCCTTGCCGGCGAGGTGACCGAAAAGGTTAGCTACGACGATCTTTCGGGCACGGTGCATGTGGGCGACAAGGTGGGCAGCGTTACGCTCAAGCAGGATGGCACCAAGATCGCCGTCATGGACCTGGTTGCCGACGAGGAAGGCGCAGGGCCGAATCCCATTGAGTGGCTACTCGTGAAGCTCGATCGCTTGGGCCGCCGCATCGACAACCGCCCGCTCACGGCAGAAAGCGAGACCGTCGCCAAGGCGCCCGAGGTGTAGTGCGCAAGAATAATAAGTCCACTGAAAGGAGGCGTCCGAAAGGATGCCTCCTTTTTTGAGGTTCGAATCCCCAGCCGCCATTCTTGATAATAAAAAGGGCCCCAAATGGGACCCTTCTTCAAATTCGTACTGGCGGAGAGCTGGGGATGTCCGGGCATGCTGCGCATGCCCTCCGGCTTCAAAGCCTGGCGGCTTTTCGCCCACGGGCTACAAACGCTTTCGCGTTTGCTTAACGCCCGTGCCCTCTCGGGTTCGAATCCCCAGCCGCCATTCTTGATAATAAAAAGGGCCCCAAATGGGACCCTTCTTCAAATTCGTACTGGCGGAGAGCTGGGGATTCGAACCCCAGATGCCCTTTTGGGGCATACTCGCTTAGCAGGCGAGCACCTTCGGCCTCTCGGTCAGCTCTCCGTAACAGCCGTTCTATAGTAACCAAACAGTCGAAGTTGGGCAAGAGGGAATTTTCTAATTGCCCGGCGGCCTTTCCTCCTTGCAGTTTTCGCCCCTACCCCAGCGAGCGGTTGAGGGAGCCGAGCTCGTCGTTGCCCATGGTGCGCCACATTTGGAAGATACAACCGCGCGCCAGGAAAAAGAAACCGTTGTCGACCAGTTGCACAGCGGCATCTGCCAGCTGATTCGTCACGGCGGACACTGGCGGCAGCTCTAGTCCAGCCTTGTGGATGGTCTCGACCGCTTCCTCGAACGTCGGAGGCTCGCTGACGCCCATCTCGTTCATAAGGCCCTGCATTTCTTCCAGCGCGCTGCTGCCCGACTCCTCGCCGCGCGGCACCAGACGGTAACAAGCCAGCGCCAGGTCGAGCTGATCGCAATTCCAATAGGCAAACGCCAAGCGATAGAACAGGTAGCCGATTGCAGAACGATCGCTGGCAATACGTAGGCCGTGGCGCGCCACCTCGATAATCTCGTCAAAGCGCTCCAGACGCGCAAGCACGTTGATGAGCGCAAAGTGCGACTGCATGGACGAGCGCGCCAGATCGTAAAGATGGCGCACCTCGGGCAGTGCTCGTTCAAAGTCCTCTTGCTCGGCGTAAAAGCTGCAGATCTCGTGCTGGGCAAAGTACAGCGCATCGGGCGCACGAAGGATTCGCACAGAGCGGTCTTCTTCCAACACCGGTAGCACCATGCGCACCAGCTGGTTATCGCAAAACTGCGTTTGAACCGGACCTGTCGCCAAAAGCTCGGCGACGGCGCACTTGGCCTCCAACTCCTCGACAAGACGGGAAAAGCCTTCAAAAGCACCTGTACGGTCGACTTTTGCCTGCTCGCGCAATTCAACAACACGGGCCACGTATGGGTCGTCGTCCTCTTCCATGACCTCCAGCTCGTCAGCCGTATCGGCAAGCAGCAGATCGCGCAGCGCCGGCGGCAGCATGCGATGGTCATCACGCGGACGAGCATGAACCTCCGCCGGCTCAATCGTCTCCGGAGCGGTTGACTCATACGCCTCAAGCACACGCTTGCACGGCATATCGTCCATGTCCATGCTCTCAAGATCCTTGGCGACAGGCACGCAATCGGCCAGATAGGCCGCACGCCCAAAGAAATACGTTGCAACAACGCACTCGCCCTGCTCACTGTCGGGAGCAGCAATCTGCACATAGCAGCGCGTGATGCAGGTGCCCGCGGCAAAACACGCTGCCGCAAGCGTGAGCGCCACGCGCGCATCGTGCTCCGCGGCCCAGATCGTGCGCGTGTCCTCGTCCAGCTCGTGCCAGGCGTCATCTTGAGCGTCGTATTCACGTTGCGGCATGGCATCAACGACAGACTGCCCAAACCGAACGAGCATAATCCCCTCGGCAACGTTTGCCCGATAGGTATAGTCGAGCCGCGTGACCACGTTAAGCGCCTCGACAATACGCGCGAAGCGGGTACGCACATCCCACTCACCGCCCGGCTGGCAAGCCACCGTACCCGGTTCGCCCCACGGGTTATCGCTCGAGGCCGTATCGAGCAGTCGAGGAACATCGTTGGTCGTCTTAGCGATATGCCACGCATCAAAGAGCGCGCAGCCCTCAAGGCTCGGCGACGAGGCCGCGGGGACCAATCCAGCCCCGATGCGCTCAAGGATGCCGGAGAGGCGGTTGAGACGGCACTCGATGGCAAGCAGCATGTCAATCTCGTCCTGGTCCAGCAGGCTACGATCAAAATTGAGATAGAAAAGCTTTGAACGATCAATGCGAGCCAGGCTCATCTCGGACTTGGCAGCGATGGTGCGCAGGCGGGGCAAGTCAATTTCACTCATAAGGGCAGCGGCATAGCGCTCGATACCGCTCGGATTCTCGGCATGGTCAACGCGGTAAAGCAGCGTCTCGATAGCATCAGGGAGCGGTGCCGTGTTAAAGCCCAAAAACACCTCGACCGGCTCGGGCAACTTTACGAGCTTGATCTTGTCGATAACATTTTGCATACCCTCGTCGAGTCCGCCGGCGTCCGCCGTGCTCGCAATGGCATTTTCGGAGTCAGCGAATATCACGTAGCGCAGGAACATCGATGCCATGAACTCGCCGTAAGGAAGGGAGCGGGTCGAATTCCATGTCTCGTGGTCGGACTGCTCGCGCATGGGGCCTTCGGGAGAGCCGACGGTTCGCGCGCACGCGCGCATTGTGCCGTTGGCTCCCCGAACCACAATCTCACCAATACCGGAGTCCGACTCGTCAAGGACCAGTTCCATGTCGGGATCGTTGGGCAGCGGAGCCTCGCTGACGGGGCGGTCCACCTTGTACACCTCACCCGAAACGCTTACGTAGCCCAAAAGCGACACATAACTTTTGCCAACAAATTCGACGACATAACAAGATTCATGCCGATCCTCGCCAAAGAGTTTCCAGACCACGCCATATGAGCGTCCCGCAGGCTGCTCGGGCATCGTCGGAAAGCGCTTTTTGGGATCGAGAAACCTGAGCTTGTATGTCGGACGCTCTGCCACGAAATATCACCCTGATCGGTCGCTTGAAGAAGGAGTGGTCGCGAATAAGTCGCGACATCTACTCGGAATCTTACACGAGTCGACAGGAAATCGTCCCTTTGGACGAAAGCACTCAAGCTGGCGCAAAAGAAAAGCCCCCGTTGCCGGGAGCTTTAATCTCAAATGGTGCGGCGTATAGGATTCCGCGCATCCGCTGCGCGGATCCGCACCGGCTTCGCCCGCCTGCCGGCGTGCTCGCCCGCGGGCTAAAAACGCTTCGCGTTTTCTTTACGCCCGCGCCTCGACCGAGGTTCGAATCAATGCGGTGTTTACGTAAAAGAAAAGCCCCCGTTGCCGGGAGCTTTAATCTCAAATGGTGCGGCGTATAGGATTCGAACCTATGACGTTCTGATTCGTAGTCAGACCCTCTATCCAGCTGAGGTAACGCCGCGACTTGTTGATTATTATGCACAGGGACTGAATAATGGTCAAGCATTTTTTCAAAAAAAGTTATCGAATTTGATTTTTAATCATTTGATGCAGTCGATCGACTCGATACTTTCAAACACGGCGAAAGCAACTCCTCAAGTATGTCGACATATAAGAAAAGCCTCCGTTACCGGAGGCTTTAAAGTTCAGTTGGTGCGGCGTATAGGATTCGAACCTATGACGTTCTGATTCGTAGTCAGACCCTCTATCCAGCTGAGGTAACGCCGCAACGCACGAATTATTATGCACGCGAGCCCCCGATGGGTCAAGCGACAATTAGAAAAAAATTTTACGGAGTGATAATTAAGTTGTTCGTGCCTCGACCGAGGTTCGAATCCATGCGGTGTTGCCATAAAAGAAAAGCCCCCGTTGCCGGAGGCTTTCAATTTCAATTGGTGCGGCGTATAGGATTCCGCGCATCCGCTCCGCGGATCCGCGCCGGCTTCGCCCGCCTGCCGGCGTGCTCGCCCGCTCGCTACGGACGCTCCGCGTCCGCTTCACGCTCGCGCCTCGACCGAGGTTCGAATCCATGCGGTGTTGCCATAAAAGAAAAGCCCCCGTTGCCGGAGGCTTTAAATTTCAATTGGTGCGGCGTATAGGATTCGAACCTATGACGTTCTGATTCGTAGTCAGACCCTCTATCCAGCTGAGGTAACGCCGCAGCGCATGACATATAAAACCACTTTAGCTTATTGGAGTCAAGCACAATTTCAAACTTTTTTGTGGAACGCAGTCTTGTCATGCTGCTCCGCATATACCGTCGTTCCCCGTACGATCGATTGGCTTTTCGATCACGTCAAACTTAGCATCAAGTTCCCTCAGGAGCGATCTCACCCGCTGGGCACAATCATAATCGGCAAACGAGATGCTCAACATGCGAGCAACCTGATTAGATGTCTGGACCCCATAGAAATGCTCTAGGGCCACAAGCCCCTCGTGCGCCACAAACGTCTCAACCACATGAGGCGACTCCTCGTAGCACCATTGCGTCAACGGCCCCCCCGCTCGTCTGTCGAACCACCAGGCCACCCATGCCAGACGGCTCACACGTTACAAGCAGGTACTCCCCGCCCTCGTCGCTCTCAAACAAAACCACCCGATCATCAAACAGCTCCATCGCGTCCCCTTTCTCTCGCTCTTATCTAGTAAAAGCATAGCAGGTAGATGGCTGTATACAGAACAGTTGTTCGTGTGTTTTCTATTGAGCTGTCCGCACAGCATGGTATGGCCGCACACAAAAAGGGCACCCCAAAAAGGAGTGCCCTAGCAAATCGCTTATGCAGCCAATCTACGCGACCGGCTCGATCTTCTCGAGGCCGCCCATGTAGGGACGCAGAACCTCGGGGATCGTGATGGTGCCGTCAGCGTTCTGGTAGTTCTCCAGAATGGCTGCCATGGTACGGCCAGCCGGCAGACCGGAACCGTTGAGGGTGTGCAGATAGCGCGAACCCTTGAAGTTCTCGGGGTCGCGATACTTGATGTTGGCGCGACGGGCCTGGAAGTCACCGCAGTTGGAACAGGAGCTGATCTCCTTGTAGGCGTTGTAGCTCGGCAGCCAGACCTCGACGTCGTAGGTCTGACGGGCAGAGAAGCCCAGGTCGCCGGTGCACAGGCTAATCACGCGATACGGAAGACCCAGCTGCTGCAGCAGGAACTCGGCCTCGGCGGTCATGCTCTCGAGCTCCTCGTCGGACTCCTCCGGCTTGGCAAACTTGACCATCTCGACCTTGTCGAACTCGTGCTGGCGAATGATGCCGCGGGTATCGCGACCAGCGGAGCCGGCCTCCTCGCGGAAGCAGGGGGTGAAGGCGGTGTAGCGGCGCGGCAGGGTATCGGCGTCGAGGACCTCACCGGCGTGCAGGTTGGTGAGCACGACCTCGGCGGTGGGGATCAGGAAGTTGTCGCCCGAGACGTGATAGGCGTCGTCCTCGAACTTGGGCAGCTGGCCCGTGCCGAACATGGTCTGACGCTTGACGACGATGGGCGGCCACCACTCCTTAAAACCACGGCTGGTGTGCGTATCGAGGAAGAAGTTGATGAGGGCGCGCTCAAGACGGGCGCCGGCGCCACCGAGAACGGTGAAGCGGCTGCCGGAGAGCTTGTTGCCGCGCTCGAAGTCAAGGATGTCGAGGTCGGTGCCCAGATCCCAGTGCGGCTTAAAGTCGAAGTCGAACTCGCGCGGGGTGCCCCAACGACGGCGCTCGATGTTCTCGTCCTCGTCCTTGCCGTACGGCGTGGCCTCGCAAGGAATGTTGGGCAGGTGAGCCATGAAGTCGTACTGCTCCTGCTCGAGGGCGGTGCGGCGCTCGGCCAGACCGTCAATCTTCTCGTTGACGGCGCGCACGGCCTCTTTGGCGGCCTCGGCCTCGTCCTTCTTGCCCTCCTTCATCAGGGCGCCGATCTTCTTGGACTCGGCATTGCGCGTGGCTTGAAGTTCCTCGACCTCGGTGATGACGGCACGACGCTCGTCGTCGAGCTCAAAGAACTTCTCGCGATCCCAAGACGTCTGGCGGTTAGCCATGGCGACATCGATGGCATCGGGGTTCTCACGAACAAACTTGATATCAAGCATTAGATCCTCCGGCGATATACATTCCATTTAGGTTGCAACCTTGTACATGTATGGGCAAGTATATACTTATGAGCGTTTACGACCCAACTCAACTACGCAAGAAGGCACCCAATGGACGCAGTTTTTTCCTTTTTGTTTGGCACCCGCACCGGTTTTGCCATCCTTTTCGCCGGCGGCATCCTGCTGTTTGCGATTATTGCCTTTGTAATGGAGAAGCGCACCCATAAGATGTATGTCGACCGCGGCCCCAAGTCCGAGGACGAAGAAGACAGCTTCTGGGACTAACCTGCCAAAAAGGGACAGGTTTATTTTGGTCGGTTTTATCTGGGCAAACGCAAGTGCCCCGCAACTGGAATTGAGCCAGTTGCGGGGCACTTTTCGCTAAAAGGACAAAACCGCAGGAAAAACCTGCCAACATAAACCTGTCCCTTTTTTGGTCGGTTTTACTGGAGGGTTGCGTCGATTGCCTTGACCAGGGCGCTGCGCATGCCGGCGTCCTCGAGCGCAACGACGCCCTTGATGGTGGCACCACCGGGCGAGCATACGGCATCCTTCATCGCCGCAGGATGCTGGCCAGTTGCAAGCTGCAGCTTTGCCGTACCCAGCACCATCTGGCTCACAATGCGATAAGCATCCGCACGCGGGATACCGTGCTTGACCGCCGCATCGCCCAGGGCCTCGATTGCCATGGCGACAAACGCCGGAGCGCAACCACCCACCGTGCCGCCCACAAACAGCAGGCTTGTGTCGAGCTCGACGACAGCGCCAAGCTTACCGAGCAGGTCGAGCACCACAGCACGCTGCTCGTCGTTAAGCGTCGAAGCCTTCTCGCAGGCGATGACGCCCTCGCCCACCGAAACCGGCGTGTTGGGCACCGTCGAGATATGCGCGACGCCCGGCAGGACCTGCTCCCACTTGGCACTGTCCCAGGTCCAGGCAACCGACAGAACGACCTTTTTGGCAAGAGCATCCTTGAGCGGGGCGAATACCTTCTCGATCATGTACGGTTTGACCGCAGCGACCACGATATCGGATGCGGCGACAACCTCGGCGGCATCGTGGCAGGCGACCATGCCGCGCGCCTCGCAGCGCTCAACCAGTGCGTCGTAGCGACCCGCGCAGGCGCACATGTCGCTCGCAGCTACACCGGCAGCGATCCAGCCATCGGCCATAGCGCTCGCCATATTGCCAAAACCGACAAATCCAATCTTCATATCGCATAGTCCTTTCAGACACATTCCTCAAAACGAAAGGTATTGTCCCACGCCATTGTTTCGTATTGCCGACCTATTTGTGATACGGCTCGCCACGACTGATCTTGCAGGCACGGTAAATCTGCTCCAGCAGCACCACACGCGCCAGGTTATGCGGCAAGGTAATGCGTCCAAAGCTGAGCATCTCGTCGGCTCGTGCGCGCACGTCATCACTCACGCCGTCCGAACCGCCGATTACAAAGGCAATGTCGCTGCTGCCTCGCAGCATAAGATCGTCGAGCCTCGCCGAAAACTCCTCGCTCGAGCGCTCCTTGCCCTCGATAGCCAGCAGGATCACATGCGCTCGAGATGGCAAGGCGGCAAGAATCGCCGCCCCCTCCTTGTCGCGCGCGGCATCCACGCCGCCCGCCTTAGCCGGGTCGATATCGGCCACCTCGCGGATATCCACCTTGGCATAGGCACCTAGGCGCTTGGTGTACTCAGCGCACGCGTCCTTCCAAAAGCGCTCCTTGAGCTTACCGACGCAAACGACGGTGTATTTCACGCGCGTCTACTCCTTCGAATCGTTTTGAACTTTGCCGGCGGCCAGCATCTGCTCGAACATCGAGGCCGACTGCGAAAAGTCGCTCGGCAGCACGACCGTCGAGGTTTTACCCGTGCGAGCGAACTCCGTCATCATCTCGGACCACTGCGTAAACATGAACAGTTGGTTGGCCTCGTCATTGCCGACACCCGTCTCCTGGATGATCTCGAGCGAATCTTTGATACCCAGCGCGATGGCCTTGCGCTGGTTGGCGATGCCCTCACCCGCCTTTTCCATAGCCTCGGCCTCGGCGGTCGCCTCGGTGACGCGCTTGATGCGGTCGGCCTCGGCGAGCTCCTGCGCGGCAGCGCGCTTGCGCTGGGCAGCGTTGATGTCGTTCATGGAGTTCTCAACCTCGGTCGGCAGTGCGATTTTGGTGATGAGCGTCGACACGAGGGTGAAGCCGTAGGCGGCCATCTGCTCGGAAACGGTAGCGTTGACATCCTTGGCGATGTCATCCTTCTTGGCAAAGACCTCATCGAGTGTGTAGACGGGGATGGAGGAGCGCAGGGCGTCGGTGATGAAGTCGCGCATCTGGTCGACGGGCTCCTGCAGCATGTAGTAGCTCTTGTAGATGCCCGAATCTGCCGGGCCGGCGCCCATGTCGTAGCTCACGTGGTACTGAGCGGAGACCTCAAGACCGATGGTCACGTTGTCCTGGGTCTTAACGTCGATGCCAAAACCGTTTTTCATGGTGCGCAGGCTCACCGTGGCGGCCTTGCGGTCGATCACGGGCACCTTCACGTGGAAGCCCGCGTTGACGATACGGTTGAACTTACCCAAGCGCTCGATGATTACGGCGTGCTGCTGTTCAACGACATAACAGGCGTTGGGGAGCAGCAGCAACAGGATGATGATGGGAATCAAAAGGCTGGTAAGGGCGGCGATGATACCGGAAAACAGCATGGTCTCTCCTCTAATAGGCACACGTTGGTACTAGGATACCCGTCCAAGGAGATCGTGCATAACAAAAAGAGCTCCCATTGCTGGGAGCTCTTTCAATCAATGGTGCGGGCGAAAGGACGTCCGCGTATCCGCTTCGCGGATCCGCACCGGCTTCGCCCGCCTGCCGGCGGACTCGCCAGCTCGCTAAAAACGCTCCGCGTTTTCTTGACGCTCGCTCCTTCACAGGTTCAAGTCCCTGCGATGAGCACATAACAAAAAAGCTCCCATTGCTGGGAGCTCTTTCATTTAATGGTGCGGGCGAAAGGACTTGAACCTTCATGGGGTTGCCCCCATACGGACCTGAACCGTACGCGTCTGCCAATTCCGCCACGCCCGCGTGCAGGAATTAGAATAACGGAGCGCCACCGCGAACGCAAGAACTATTTTTGAAAAAGTTTGCAGGCATTTTCCCAAGCGGCATGCGCGATTGTTTCGGCGTCCTCACCAGTGCGATCGACACGGTCGTTAACCAGCGCGTTTGCCGTAATGGAGATCATTGCGGGCTCGCATTCAAGACCGCGGATGGGCTCCGGAGCCATATACGGGCAATCCGTCTCGAACAAAATTCGATCGAGTGGGGTTGCCGCAAATGCCTCGCGCACGTCGTCGTTGCGCTTAAAGGTAGCCGCACCACCATAGGCGATATAGCAGCCCAGCTCCACAAAGCGCTCCATCGTGGCGCGGTCCTCGCCAAAACAGTGCAGCACACAACCGGCCTGGGGCACGCCCACCTCACGAAGCACGTTGTACGCATCCATATGCGAGGTGCGCTCCCCATCCGAGTCCTCGTGCCGCAGGTGCAACTCCACCGGCACATTGCAGCGCACGGCGACTTCGAGCTGACGTGCCATGCAATCAATCTGCACGCTGTGGGGCGCCGGCGTGACGTCGTCGTCGTAATCCATGTGGTAGTCCAGACCGATTTCGCCAATACCGGCGCACAAAGGGTCATCAAGCGCAGCAACAACCTGCGCGTGAATGTCGTCGGTATAGTCCGGCGCGCCATACGGATGCACGCCGGCAAGATACTTGATCTGCGGGATATCCTGCATCGGCAGAATTTCGCGCGTCAGCCAGTCGCTATAGTCCGTCACGCTGCGCTTGTCGGCGATGGGGTCGAAGACCGTCACCAACAGGTCGATGCCTGCCGCCTTGGCACGCACGAGTGTCTCGGGCACATCCTTGCCCCAGAACGAAAGCAGATGCGCATGTGTGTCGGCAAGCGGTGCCAAGGGCACGGGACAAGCAACCGTCTTCTTTTTCTTTGTAAACGTCACGCGTTCGGCATTAAGCGTCATGGGAAAGCTCCCGAGCCAGGCACACAAAGTCGGCGACGCCGAGCGTCTCGGCGCGCGTGGTGGGTGCGATACCGCAAGCCTCAAAGGCGGCATCGAGCACGTCCTTGGCAAAGCCGTTGGCGCTCATGGAATTGCGGATGGTCTTGCGACGCTGAGCAAATGCAGCATCAATCACGCGAGCCACAAAGTCGCGATCGAGCCCTTCGGGCACCACGCCGTCAACACGGTCGATACGCACGACGGCCGAGTCCACGTGTGGCGCCGGCATAAAGCAACGCGGCGGCACCTCAAAGCGACCCGTTACCTGCGCATACAGGCCAAGCTTTGCCGTATAGCCGCCATAGGTCTTGTTGCCCGGCACTGCGGCAATGCGATCGGCAACCTCCTTTTGCACCATGACGACGGCGCGCTTGAGCGCCGGCATCGTCTGGAAAAATTGCAAAATGATCGTCGCCGCCACGTTATAGGGCAAGTTCGCGACAAATACCGTCGGCTCACCGCCCGCAGCCTGCTCAATCTGCCCCGGCGTCACCCTGAGCGCGTCGCCCATGATAAAGCGGAAGTTGGCATAGTCGGCGGCGTGGGCATCGAGCACCGGCTCAAGCTCGGAATCGGCCTCAATGGACGTAACGCACGCCGCTTCCTGCAGCAACGCAAGTGTCAACGTACCGCAACCTGGACCCACCTCGAGTACGCGCTCGTCACCTGCAAGCTCGGCAAGCTCGCAGATACGTTCGATCACATGATTGTCGATTAGAAAGTTCTGGCCCAGGCGATGCTTGGTCGCAAGGCCAAACTCCTCCAGCAGCTCCCTGGTGGCCGTGGGGTTTGCCAAAGGCGAAGTTGTCATGGTTGCCTCCTTAGCATGATGGCGGCGTCTTGAAACGAAAGGGCATGGACCGTTGCGGCCATGCCCTTACATCTAAACAGCAAATTGCCGATATGGCGCTCGCGAAGTCTCTACGCCAGACGCGGGAACAGCGGATCGCCCTTCTCGACGGGCTGACCACCAGCAAGCAGGCCCCAAGCGCAAATGCCCTTGAGGTCGTCGCTCGCGGCCTCGCCCTCACAGGACAGGCGGCGCAGAGCCTCGGCAGAAGTCTGGGGCATGAGCGGCATCAGCAGGTGGGCGGCGATGCGGATGGCCTCGAGCAGGTTGTAGATCACAAATGCCAGCTCGTCAGCCTTGGCCTCGTCCTTGGCAAGCGCCCAGGGCTCGGAGTCCTCGATGTAGTGGTTGGCGGCGTGGATGAGCTCCATGACCTCATCCTTGGCTCCGCCGTAATCGAGCACGTCCATCTTGGCCATGTAGCGGTCGACCAAACCGTCGGCAATCTTTGCCAGCGGGTTATCGAACGCGTCGGCAGACGCCGGTTTAGCCGGGGCGCAGCCGTCAAAGTACTTTGCGCTCATGTTGAGCGAGCGCGAAATGAGGTTGCCCCAGCTGTTGGCCAGATCGGCGTTGTAGACCTGCTCCATGCGATCGAAACTGATGGCGCCGTCGGTGCCGGGAACGACATCGGTCATGAAGTAGTAGCGATAGCCCTCGACACCCAGCATGTCGATAACATCCTGCGGAGCGATGGCGTTGCCGCGGCTCTTGGACATCTTCTCGGCCTTGCCGGTCTCGGCATTGCGCACGGTCAGGAAGCCGTGGGCAAAGACGTGCTCGGGCAGGGCCTCGCCGATGGCCATGAGCATGGCGGGCCAAATGACGCAGTGGAAGCGGATGATGTCCTTGCCAACGATGTGGAACTGCGCGGGCCAGCGATAGGCAAGCTCGGCACGAGCCTCGTCGGTGTCGACACCGTAGCCGACGGCGGTCATATAGTTGAGCAGCGCGTCGAACCACACGTAGGTCACGTGGCCCTCGTCGAACGGGACCTGAATGCCCCAGTCAAAGCTCGTACGGCTTACGGAAAGGTCGTTGAGGCCGCCTTCGACAAAGCTGCGAACCTCGTTCATGCGGAACGCAGGCTCGACAAAGTCGGGGTGCTCGTCATAGAGCTTGAGCAGCTTGTCCTGGAACGCAGAGAGCTTAAAGAAGTAGGACTCCTCCTGCACGCGCTCGAGCGGACGGTGGCAATCGGGGCACAGGTGCTGGCCGACGCTGCCATACTCTTCGTCACCCTTCTGGACCTGCGTATCGGTAAAGTAGGTCTCGTCGGGCACGCAGTACCAGCCGTCATAGCTGCCCTTGTACAGGTAGCCGGACTCCTTCATGCGCTCCCACAGATACTGCACGGCGTGATGCTGGCGCGGCTCGGTGGTGCGAATGAAGTCGTCGTTGGAGATCTCGAGCTTGCTCCAAAGCTCCTTGAAGTGCGGAGCCTGGCTGTCGGTCCACTCCTGCGGCGTCATGTTGTGCTTGGCAGCGGCCTCGGCGACCTTCTCGCCGTGCTCGTCCATGCCAGTCAGGAACTTGACGTTATAGCCGGCAGAGCGGCGATAGCGAGCCTGAACGTCGGCGATGATGGTGGAATAAGCCGTGCCCAGATGCGGATCGGCGTTGACGTAGTAGATGGGCGTCGTGATAAAGAACGAAGGCTTGCTTTGATCCATGGGGTTTGTCCTCCAGAAAAACGTTGCATACAGGGGATGATTCTAGCGCAAGGGCTGGATATCCTCCATCTATTGCATATCGAGCACCATGGCATAGACATCGCGCTTGCGGCGCGAATACTTCTGAGACAGGCGCTTGGCCACCGCAGACGCGGGCTCCCCCTCCTCGAGCGCGGCGCGGATATCCTCGCGCAGGGCCTCGTCGGGATCCGCTGCCGCGGCACCAACCGGCGCGATACCGGCGTCCTCGTCCTCACTCGGCGGCGCGATGACCAGCGCGATCTCGCCCTTTACCTCGCCACGGGCACGCAGCTCCTCGGCAAGCTGGGCGGCAGATCCGCGCAGGACCTCCTCGTGCAGTTTGGTGAGCTCGCGGCAGACGGCGACATCGCGCTGGGAAAAGACCTCAGCCACGGCCTCGAGCGTCGCCACGATGCGATGTGGAGACTCGTAGAAGATGAGCGCGCCGGGGACGACGGCAAGGCGCTGCAGTCGGCGCACGCGGTCGCCGTGCTTGCGACCCAAAAAGCCTTCGAAGAAGAAATGCTCGCAGGGGATACCGGACGATACGAGTGCCGTGACGCAAGCAGAAGGCCCAGGAATAACCTCAACGGGCACATCGGCCTCACGCGCCGCCTCGACCAGCGCCTGGCCGGGATCGGACACACTCGGCATGCCGGCGTCCGAGGCAAAAGCGAGGGTCTCCCCCGCCAGCAGGCGGTCGACCAGGCCGGCGGCGCGGCTGGCGATCACATTCTCGTCGCAACGGACAAGCGGCTTGGAAATGCCCAGGTGCATCAGCAGCTTTGACGTCACACGCGTGTCTTCGCAGCAGATGGCATCGGCGGCGGCAAACGCCTCGCCAACGCGCGGGGACAGGTCGCCCAAGTTGCCGATGGGCGTGCCGACCACATAGAGTTTGCCCGTATGGGCGCTGTTTTGCGTCATATCAACCTATTCAATCATGCCGCGCTCGAGCGTACCGAGCGCCGCGCGGGCGTCCCATGCTGCAATGCGCTTCTCGGTCTTCCACGTTTGGAAGAACCAACCGGCAGCCGGCGCAAACGAAGCCAGCTGGTTAGCGATAAACACACGCTCGTAGGCGTTGCGGCCCTCGGGCGTAACCGACGAGTTGGCAAAGATGGCCGCACCAGACCATTCGCCCACCAGCACGGGAAACCCCGTCGAAATCGCCTCTTTGAGCTCACGCTTGTTACGCGAAATCGCCGTCGTCAGCCCGCGGGGGCTCGTGATGTCGAGCGCATACTCGTCGCGGTAATGGTACAGGTGAAGGTCCATGTAGACGTTCTTGTACTTGGCGCCGCGCATAAAGTGCTTCCACTCGCTGGGATACCCCGAAGACGAGAAGACGACGATTTTATCCTCGGGCATATACGAACGGACGAGCTCATAGGCATCGCGATAGAAGTTGCGCAGGTAGTGAGCCGGAATGCCATCCGTCATGGCAAAGAGGCTCTTGCGGACGCTCATCTGCGGCGTGTCCAGCAGCTCAATGCCCAGCAGGCTCTCGGCCTCACCGTAGCGATCGGCCAGGCGCTCGAGCACATCAAGCGCGACATGACGGCCGTTGGTGGACGAATGCCATTCGGCAACAACCTCCGGTGTGGTTGGCGAATCGTTGGAATCGCCCTGGCCACCGGGCACAGTTGCCAGATCGAGCAGCACGCGGATGTTGTACTTGCCAGCCCACTCAATTGCACGGTCGATGTAGTCGACAACCGAGATGTAGGAGGCATCGGACTCCTGTGAGCCAAAGGCATACCAAGGCACCGGCAGGCGCACGGCGTTGAGGCCGATCTGCGCCATACGGCGAAAATCATCCTCGCTCATAAACGTCTCGTAATGACGACGCATGCGCTCGTTATAGGCGGCGGTGCCCATGGCCTCCTGCAGCTCGGCCGCGTTGGATGCACCGGTCGCCGCGTACAGCGACGGGGTCACCCAAGGCTCGGGAATAAACCAGCCAGAGAGATTAACGCCGAGTATCCTCTCCATCACTGCCCCCTTCGGATCATGCAGGTCGAACCCGCATCGTATTGCATAGGATAAGTATCGTTTTGAGTATACCCGCGTGTGCGGACAGGCGACCGAACGGTCTGTAAAGTGAAGCGAAAGTGGGAGGAATGTCTGGGGCGGGCGGGCTCGGAATGGTGCGACGAGGTGTGTACGCGCGCCGGAGGCAGGCACCGGAAAGTGTGTCCCGTTCTATCGCTCAATAATGGGGCGCATTTTCCGCAGAACCCTACATAAAAGAAAAGGACCCCTTTGCAGAGGTCCTAGTCAATTCAAGGTGGCGGGGAAGGGAATCGCGTCCGCGCGCTGCGCGGACGGACCGCTGCGGCGCTTACGCGCCTTGCGAGCTGCGCTGGCAAACGCTTACGCGTTTACTCAGCTCCGCGCCCTCACGGGGTTCGATTCCATGTGGGGGCTGCATAAAAGAAAAGGACCCCTTTGCAGAGGTCCTAGTCAATTCAAGGTGGCGGGGAAGGGAATCGAACCCCTGACACGAGGATTTTCAGTCCTCTGCTCTACCAACTGAGCTACCCAGCCATTTGAGGTGTGCCTTGTTTCAAGGCTTGATTAGTATAACCAAGGACGCGTTCCGGTCAACCGAGAATTTTAAAAAAGTTTTTGAGCACAGCCTCGGTTCTATAAATCGGCACGTCAGAGACATCAGCCGGCAGCAAGAAGTTTTTCGCTCAGAGCCGCACGGGCAAACTCACTTGGCGTCATCCCCTCGGCAGCCGCCCGTCGACGAATGGCCTCCTTCATTCCCAGAGGAATCTTGACCGACAGCGTTGCCGTCCCCTCACCTGAGAGTGGGGGCCGTCCATGCACGATCCCACCAACGGTGTGTTCGCCATCCGGAAACTCTCCGCGCTCGTACGACTCGCACCACGCGTCAATCATTTCATCCGTTACAACCTGACCATTAGCGGCCGTATACGTCTTGCCCATCATCGACCCCTTTGCCGAGCCTGTTCAATCTCCTGCCAAACTTACCCAATTTCGTATGACGAAAGTCCGCTGTCGCCAATTCTTAAGCCGGCACGCGTTGGAGAGCAGGGGTCGAAACAATGATTGAAGAGCGCTCTAGTGCGGCCCAGGCGCCGGGGCAGGAGCACATACGCCAGGGACATACGTTTTCGTAGCGCGCGAGGATATTGCCGTCGCGATCGATGAAGGCGATGTCGATGGGATAGGCCATAAAACACGTATGGACCGAAGAGCAGCGTGGAAACGCCATGACAAGCGGCAGGCCGTTGGCGGCAACCGGGCACCGTCCCAGCATGCCGCGCAGGCGCACGACAAACGACTCCGCCACCGCAAACTCGGCCGGCGTCCAACCCAGCCTGTTGAGTGCCCGCGCGTAGGCGATGTAGGACGAGACCGCGGTCACATGACCACCCCCGGACGCCATGGATCGACCGTCACCGCGCGCTCGTGCGACAACGTTGTCGGCGCCCCCAGCGGAACGCCAGCGATGCTGAGAGAAGTCGGCCACGGCTCATAGTGCATGGTGCAGGTGTAGGTCCTAAACGTACCGGATAGGGAGAGCAGACCACCATCCGATGCCTCCGCGCCTTGCTCGCTCGACACTTCGATCTGCAAGTCATAGCCTTCCATGGCATTCAGAATTTGAGTCTGGACCGTCGCCGAGGCATCGACAGAGCTTTCGTCGCCCTCCCCCTCCGACGCCACGGCGTGCGCCAACACGATGTCGGGCACCACGCGGTCGAAGCGCGCGACAGCGCTGGCAAAGATCATGACGTTGTACACGATGAGTGCCAGCACCAGCAAAACGGGCGTAACCACTGCCATCTCCACCGTCGCTTGGGCGCGCTCCTCGCGCAGACGCATGCGGATACTCATTACGACCCACCGCCCAGAGCGCCAACCAGCGTGGCGACATCGACGGTGAGCGGGATGGAGCCGCCGCCGGACAGAGGAATCTCCGCAAGCGTGAACACCGTACCGCTGATGGTGCGTTCGACTTGATATTCCAACGCCTCGCAAAGCGCCTTGGGATCGGTCACGCCCAACGGAATACTTCGCAGTTTGTCTTGCGCTTGAGAGAGGCCAGCAATGTCAGACCCCGGGCTCTTAATGACGTTGGCGGAATCAGTCAGCACCGGCTTTCGCAGGCGCAAGTCGCACGGTTCCAGACCCAGCGCCGCCACGGACGCCGAAACGGTATCGCCGAGCCACGATGCAATGGAGCCCAACGCGCCGCTGCCCCCTCCTAGGCCTTTAATCATCTCGTCCATAAGTTCGTCGGCCGAACCTTGGATGTCTCCGTATCCCACAAGCAGCCGTCCCCAGACATCCATGACGCCGTCGAGCACGCCGGCAACGCCGCCCGAGCGTTCCTTCAATGTCGAGAAAAATCGCGAAAGCACGTTGTTTTGCGCCGTCGCCCCATCGGGCGCCAGCACCGCGGCAGAGATGGCACCGCGATCGCCAAGTCTGACTGCCGTGTTAAACGAAGAGTTGAGTTCATCGGAGCTCGAGATGGCACCCGAAACCGCAAAGGCAACCACGCCGTTGCGACCGGGCGGAGCGATACGCGGGCGCTCACCGGAAAGTTCTTTGATGGCGGTATCGAACGCATTGCCCGCACGGTCGGCTTCGTCCTCGGTCTGACGCTCGAGCTCGAGCTCCTTGTTGCGACAGTCGACGTAGTCCTCCAGGGCGTCTTTAAACTTGTCAAAGTGATACTCGAAGCCGTTTTCGATAGAGGTTGAAGGCGCCGCAACAGCACCAAGCGACAAAACGCCAAAATGGCATTTGCTGCATTTATCCTGTCCATCGTAATCGGCAACCGAAGCAAATCCGCTCGGCGTCCCTTTCTTATAGTTAGGGCAGGTCGTCCCGTAATGCAGATACGCCTTGTCATCGTTCACGCTCGTCGGCCACACCGCATCGGTATAGAGTTCCGTCGCCCGAACCTCATCAGAGTTGCGCGGCAGCAGCGGAATATAGGAGGAAACCCTGTCTCCGTTCTCGGTTATATATGCCCGATCGACCTCCGCGTTCGCATAGGTATAAAACGCCTTACGCGCCGCAGACTCTGCCTTCATCTCGACACTCGAGCCGTGGGGCTTCTCATTTGTCAGACGCCAATGGTAGTAGTCCTTCGCGCGATCAAGGGCAACTTGGGGCTCCCACGTAACGCTCGATGAGTAATGCGGATTTTGAACACCGGAGAGATCCGTTAGGCTTTTCGCACGCTCCCACATGCAAGAACAGCTGCCGACCGAGCCCTTGTCAGACCCACCACAATCCGCCAGCCAAGCACGCTCTTTAGCCTTCGCCGTGTCCTCAGAAGCCTTCCGCAGCTCCTCGGCCGCACACTCTAAATCATCTGATGTGTCTTTAATGGCATCGGTCGAGATCTCGGACCCCTCGAGCGCAGCGAAGTCAGACTCGGATGTCCTGGGCACGGCAAGCGCCGTACCGGTATAGGTCACACTATCGGTATCCTGCGCCGACACCGCCTGCGTGGCACGCGCGGCGATCAGATACGGCAGAGCCGTCTCGATTTTCTGTAAGCCTTCCGATGCGCTTTTGGCAAACTTGTTGCGCGTTTTAATGATCTCAATCCCGGTGTCGACCATATTGCCGGCAACCGGCTCGGCACCCGGGATGAGGATGGCGACCAGGCCCGTCCCGATCGTGGCAAACCCCGCCAGCCCCAGACTCAAGATGCTCGCATCAACCACCGTGGCAGCCGTGTGATAGGACGACACTACGTTGGCACCCGCCAGCGCGCCACTATCAGCCGCCACCTGAGTATCCCCGGCACGCGACATGCTCCATATCGCCGCGGTCGACGAAAACAACAATGTGAGCACCACTAGGATGACCACGGCAGAAGAAAGCGTGGTATAGGCGCCGTCTTCGATAAACAGATCGACACCGGCTCGACCCATAAAGCCGCCTCGTTTGCGGAGAGCGCCTGGTCGACGGCGGGCCGCAAACCCTTGCGTCACCCGCAACAGGCAGCGCCTAATCCCATGCAGCAATCCACGAATCATAATCTCCCTCCAGCCATTCGGGACGCGATTGATACGAGACATCGACCTTGAGCTCAACGTAGCCGCCCTCGGCGGTACCACCCATAGCCTGCGCAAACGCACCGATCACAGGCAACGGCTTGACCTCGCCGGAAACGGACACGGACGAGACGCCACCCGCACCGGCCCGGCCAAGCTCGATATCCCACGACAACGGCCCGCCGGCATGAAAGATCGAAACGTTGGGCACTGCGGCAAGTCGGCGGCGGGCGAACTCCTTAAGATCGTCGTCCTCCGCCGTCGTCGTGGTCATGAGCCGCGCGGTCTCGGCGGCGGCAGACTCCATGACCGCGCGCGTATAGAGCAGGCACACCGGTTGCAGCGCGAGAAGGATGAGTGTCAGAAACGTCGGCAGCAAAAAAGCGGCCTCGACCGTAGACTGCGCCCGGTCCTCGCGCGCGGCATCAATACAACGCGATGTCCTTAGCGGCCGCAGCGGCGTCGATAACCGACGTCGAGGCAACGCCATGGGATGCCGCCCGCTCAACCAGCGCCGCCAAGCGCCCATCGGTGCCGGCACGCCAAAGTCCCGCGATCGCCAGCACGATCGATAACAGCGCCACCGTGACGATGGCGTATTCGACCGTCGCCTGGGCAGATTCCTCACGCAGGACATCATGCATTTCACGATCCCTCCTTTGAGTCCGTTGCCTGCGGGCTCAGGCGCACGGCGCGCAGACGACACGAAGCATCGCCAGCATCCGCGGCAATTGTCACCATATCGACCCAGCCGCGTTCGTCGCGCACGATGGCGCCCCACACGTTTCCCTTGATGTCGAGATAGCCGCTCAGAGCAAGTTGCGCCGTGGGTACCTCGCGATAGGCACGCAGCATATCCGCCGCCGCTTCGGTCATCGGTCGGTCCTCGGACCATGCAAGCCGGACCGCAATCGCGTTGCCCTCAGGCGAATCCGTCGCAGTGCCAGACCGCTTGTCGAGCGTCCGCAGAAAGGTTTGCGCCGTGACAGCGACATCCGAATCGTCCGCATCTCGCATCTCATCTTTTTGAGACGCCACCGCCGAATCTGAGCCCAAATCGGAGGCGGTCCCAGGACGCTGCTGCCGCGCGGCGTTAAGCCCCCAAAGCACCGCCGCTATCGCCACGGTCAGGCAAGCAAACACCAGCAGCACCCCGATGGGGCGCTCGCCCTCTACAGGCTGTTGATGCCCTCGCTGATAGCGTTCCATAGATCTTGGACCTTGCCCTTAAATGCGACGATGGCGATAATCGCGATCACCACGAGCACGCCGACCAAGATGGCATACTCGGTGGTACCCTGTGCACTTTCCTCCTGCAATAGTTCCTTGGCGCGCTGACGAACATGTGCCGCCCGGCAAAACGCCCAGCCCTGGACCTTGCCAGCAGCGTCAGTCATCGTGTTCATGTATTCCTCCCTACATCATCCCGCCTGCTCCCAGCAGCGGGCCCAATATGGACAGAAGCAACGCCGGCAAGATGAGCGTGCCGGTGGGAATCAGCAGCTTGACGGGCGCACGCTCGATCTCGCGCTCGACCGCGGCGCGATGAGCCGCACGGATCTCGCGACTTTGAGCGGCCAGCGTCTCGGCAAGTGGGGCACCCAGGGCGAGCGCCTGCCCCACCGTGATGGCAAAGGTCTCGAGCGCTCGCACGTCCAGGTCGCGCGCGGCGGCCAACAACTCGTCCTCACGCGTGCCCACGCCCACCTGCCACGCCATGCAGGCGCGCTCAAGGCGAAGAGCCAGCACTGACCGGCGGTTGGCGCAGAAAATCTCAAGCGCCGCATCAAACGAAAGACCGGCCGAAAGACCCAAGCGCACAACATCGATCATCTCGGACACTTCGCCGAGCGACACTCGCGCCGGGCCGCCCGCTCCAACCGCGCCCTTCACTCGCGCGGTCAGAGCATCGACCACCGAGCGACCCGCGGCAGCGACCAGCACCGCCTCGCGCTTGCAGGCCCCTGCGATCTTGCGTGCATCCGCCCGATCCAAACCCGTCGCGACAAATACACTCAGGGCGCACAGGCAAGCCGCAACTGCAACCGGGGCGCTCATAGCTCCACCCGCATAATGCGCCGGATAACCACCAGGGCAACGGCGTTGAGGGCAAGACCCAGCACCACAGCGCCCGCGCCGGCAGGCGTCGCAAGACCGCGACGAAAATCTGCCGAAAGCAGCGCCAACACCGCGCACATGCCCGCCGGCATCGCCGCGACCATATGCGCAGACATGCGAGCCTGCGACGTCTTAACATCCAGACGGCGCTTGAGCTCAATGCGCTCCCCCACCATGCTCGACGCCTCGGACAGTAAGTCGGCAAGCGGAGCGCCGGTGCGCTGAGACACCTTAAGCGCCAAGGTCACAAGTGAAAGACCGGGGGCGTCGATACGCACGAGCAAGTCATCGAGCGCGTCGGTCGCCGAGACGCCGCAGTCGATTGCCGCCGCCACCCGCAAAAACTCGGTATGCACTGGCTCTTGCGCATGAGCGCCCACAAAGCGCATGCCCTGGGCCAGCGAATGTCCCGAGGCAAGCGACATGGAAAGTGCGGTAAACGCCTCGGGCATTGTCTCTTCTGCATCGTGTTGCTCGCGCCGGCTCTCAAAGCCATCCCAAGCGGCACCAACGGCAAACGGAGCAACAAGTCCCAAGGCAAATCCGAGGGGCGATAACGACACCATCGTTAGTAAAACGCAGCAGACACCGCTCGATAGCAGCAGAAACGCCAAACGTCCCGAAGCATCTTCGATCACGAGGCCAAGGCGATGCGCCGGAGCCAGCGATGCCCACGAACGGGCGATCTTTTTCAGCAGATCGTTTTCCACCAGCTCACGCGGCAGCTTCTCTGCCACCGTCTCGAGCGCCTGACGTGCCAGCTCCGCCGGCGGTACCTGCGGCACACGAGGTTCCGCCCCGCACGCCGTCGCGACAGAAAGCCCTGCCAAGCCCCCTACGACGAGGGGCACAGTGATCTCCATTCGTCCACCTCCTCTTGTGTGAGCGTCCCCGACCGCAGGCCTTCTGCGATAAACGGCGGCTCGCGGTCAAGCGTCCAGGTGCGCTCGGCGGCATCGAACGTCACATAGCGCTCGAGCTCTACGCCGCCCGATGCGGCGCGTCGCACCCCCGAATACGAGGAGACGAAGCGCCTGCCATCGGCGTGGCGCTCGGACATCACGATGCCGTCGAGCGCCATGGCAATCTGCTCCTCGATGAGCTCGCTCGGCAGATCGATGCCATAACGTGCAAGCAACGTCAGACGCACCACGGTCTCCTGTTCTGAACCCGCATGAAGTGTGGTGAGCGACCCGTCGTGGCCCGTGTTCATGGCCTGCAACATGTCGCAGCACTCGGCACCGCGCACCTCGCCCACCACGATGCGGTCGGGGCGCATGCGTAGGGCATTAGTTACCAGGTCGCGGATCGTCACCGCGCCCTCGCCCTCAATTGAAGCCTCGCGCGCCTCTAGGCGCACCACGTGCGGATGATGCGCAAACTTGAGCTCGGCAGAGTCCTCGATCGTCACGATGCGCTCGCCGGTGGAAATCTCACATGACAACGCGTTGAGCAGGGTGGTCTTACCAGATCCCGTGCCTCCCGCAACCGCCAAGTCCTGCCGCAACGACACCGCGCACGACAGCAACTGCGCATACCAAAGCGGCAGTGACCCCAACCCCACAAGCTCGTCCAACGAACAGATACGGTCCGAGAACTTACGGACGGTGAGGATTGGCCCGTCGATCGCCACGGGCGGAATCACCGCGTTGACGCGATAACCCGTCTTGAGGCGGGCGTTGACGATGGGACTACGCTCGTCGATACGACGGCCGAGCGGCGAGATGATACGGTCGATGAGCACACGGATCTGCTCATCGTCCTCAAACGCGTGCTCGATGGGATACAAAACGCCACTGCGCTCAAAAAAGGCAGAGCGACAGCCGTTGATCATGATTTCGGTAACGGTGTCGTCCTCGATGAGCGGCTGCAGCGGTCCCAGGCCCACCACGTCATCCAGGATCTCGTCGATGATGGTCTCACGCTCAGGCGTCGCCAAGTCGGTCGGCTCTTCCACGTTGAGCGCCGCCTCCACCGCCGGACGTAACTCAGAGCGGGCAAGGACCGGATCGACGTAAGCACTGATGCGCGCCACCTCGTCGTAGCCCACGCGGTCCATCACCGCACGCTTGGTGCGGCGTTTAACGGCACGGCGGCGTCCCGCATCAACAGGGGCAGCCGCGGCGGCCGAGCCAGCAGCTTTAATCCTCGTCTGCAGACTCATCGCGAATCACCCTCACGCGACCAGGGAAGACGGATGCGGGGGCGCTCGGTGCGGGTCGCGCGGTCGGCGACCATATCGCTCCAGGGACCGACGGCGCAGCCCAGCTCCACGAGCATCTCGCGCGTAGCCTCGCGCACGCTGGTCGCAAAAGCGCTCGTCTGACCCACCGCCTCGTCGGCGCGACCGAATGCCATGAGCGCGGCCAAATCCTGACCGCCATCGGCAATGCGGATCTTGGAGCTCAGTGCGCAGGCAATCTCGAAGCGTATGGCGACGTCCTCGTCGGCACCGCGCGCACCAAACCGGTTGAACACGGCGCTCATGCGTGTGCGCGGCACGCCCACACGGCTCGCCAGCTCAATGACACGCGAAGCGGATGTCGCCGACGATACTGCCGCATCGCCTACGACCAGGCAACGGTCGCTCGCCGCCACCGCGGCGGCCACGGCATCACCCCAAAAGACCGAGGTGTCGACAAAGACCACGTCGGATTCGCGACGCAAAACATCGAGCAATAGCTCCACCGGACGTGCCATGAGCTCGGCCTTCTCGGGGGCCGCGACAGGTCCCCAGAGTGTGACGCCCGGGGCGACGCGCATCGATGCGGCCACGATATCCGGCTCGGCAAGTGCGCCAGCCGCCGACGGCTCGATAAGCGTCGCCATATCGTGCGGGGCATCGACACCCAGCAGATCGTATAGGTTTCCAAACATGAGGTCCAAGTCGAGCACAGCGGCACGCAAACCCAGCAACGACGCCGCATGCGCCATGGTGGCAACGATCGTCGACTTGCCGCAACCGCCCGAACCCGAAACAGCACAGACGACCGGTGCCCGACGCGACGGAATCGAAGCGTCGGCCGACAGCGCGGGGGCTGACGGCGCAGGAACCGGCGACACGGACGCGGGCGATAACATCCCCGTCTCCCCCGCCGCGGTCACGTGCTGAGCCCAAGCCGGCATGGCAGGCTGCCCGGTCTGCGGTTCCGAAGCTAAAGACGCAGCGGCACACGGCTCGCCAGCCCCGGCAAAACCCTCGACCTCGTCGAGCTCATCGGCCAGATTTACGCCGTGCACGTATCCCATATCTTCAGCCAGAACGTCATCGCCATACGGCACCGGCCCTCCAGCGTCATCGTATGCAAGGGGGTCCCGGGGGCGCCGACCATGCTCGGCTTCCGCTTTTCCATATTCATCAACACGCGGGCCTCTTGTAGCGCGAGGCGCCCCGGGTTCCCTATCAACAAAAGCATCGGGCTCAATCGTCATGCGCCGATCGGAATCAACCGTTCCCTCACCCGCGCGCCCGTTGCCGCACAAACTGTGCGCAGCGATGACCTCGGTCGCCCCCGCGCGAAACAGCCCTTCGATATCCGACGGGTCGAGTGTCTCGATCAACACGACGACACGACTCACGCGGCCCTCGGCCGTCAGGCGCGCAACGGTCTTCCGCACGTCTTCGGTATCGAACAGAGACGCCGCGATGATGGCGGCACCGCGACGCGACGGAAACGCCCGCGCCATGGATACCAGCCCGTCCAGGTCGCCCACGCGAAGCACCTGCGCGCCCACATCGCGACCCTCGACTTCCTGCTGTAGCAGCCCGTAATCGCCGCACGCGCAGCACGCAAGCCAGATCGCCTTCATCACTCGTCGCCTCCGCTCTTTTTGCCGCGTGCCGTGGCGGGAATCGTCAAGCTGACCGTTCCCTTTCCCGAGGCTCCCAGCAATTCCTTGACATCTTCGGGGTCTGCCGCCAGCGTCACCCACTCGATCTTGCCTTCACGCGTGGTGCCGGCATCTTCGCTGGTATCGATCACGTACGCGCCGCACAAACGATCGGTCACGCCATCTTTTTGCACGTACACGTCCACATAGCTGCCCACGCCCGTGGCGCCGCCGACCGAGTGCTCGGCATCGACCGCCACCGAAACGGCCACTTTGCCTTTAGGCACCTCGAGCTTGTGGCTCTCGGCCTTGGTGTAGACATTGCAAATCACGGCGTTTTTGGGAATGCGCGAGGTCGTCACGTCGCCGCGCACCTGACGCAGCTCGGTCGCCGCATCACGCGGCAGCAGACTCGCCAGCCATTCCTGAGTTATGACATTAGTCTCGTCGAGGGTCTCGCCCGCATCGATATCGCGCGCCGCGACGCACACCTCAACGCGGTCGCCGCCATATTTTGCCAAAGTCTCGGCCTGGGCCTGCTCGGCTTGCGAGCGGATCGACGAGCCGTAGACCATGCAGAGCGCCGCGGCAAGCACGCCCGCGACCAAACTGATGGCGATGCGCTTGCTCTTGTTCACGGCCGCTCCTCTCAAGGTAGCACCGGGCAAATGCCCGTACCACCATTGTCTGGGCGACCAGGGCGCAAAGCGGCGCAATCGCAATCTTGGTTTTACGTGTCAAACCAATTGCTGACCAAAAGCTGACCAGCCCGTCAAGCTCGTGGCAAGGTTTTGGTCAGAACGTCGGCAAAACGTATATTTAGAGGCGATTTGGCAGCAAAAAAGCCGCCTCCCAAACAGTTGGAAGACGGCTGTCATAGGAAAATTCAATTACAGATGGACATCGGGGTCGAGCATTTGGGCACTCACGCGCATGGATGACGCCAGGTTTTGGAACGTTTCCAGACGCAGACTGTCGATCTGTCCGGCATCTTCGGCCTCGCGAACGGCGCAACCCGGCTCGTGAGTGTGCGTGCAATCGCCAAACCGGCACGCACGCGACGCCTCGACGATCTCGGGGAAGGCACGCGCCAGGCCCCGCTCATGCCCCACAAGCGGCAGGCTGCGCAGGCCCGGGGCATCGGTGATCACGCCGGCGTCGCCCGGCAGCGCCACCATCACGCGCGCAACCGTGGTGTGGCGACCTTGGTCATCACGCTCGCGCACGCCGCCAGTGGCCAGCGCATCGTGGCCCAGCAGCGCATTGAGCAGCGTCGACTTGCCGGCACCCGACTCGCCCAAAATCATGGCACAGCTCCCGGCGGGCACGCAGGCGCGCACTTCGTCTAAGCCGCGGCCCTCGGCAGAAGACGTCACGATCACGCGCGCGTCCGAGCCAACCAAGCGATGCACGCGATCCAGGTCGCGCTCGAGCTCCTTGGCTTCGCAGCGGTCGGCCTTGGTGAGCACCACCACCGGCTCGGCATCGCAATCGAGCGCCAACACCAGTGAGCGCGCCACGCGATCGAGCAGCACCTCGCCGGCGCCGAGCGCCTGCACGATCAGCACGCTGTCGACGTTGGAGCAGAGCACCTGGCGCTCACCGCGGGCACGGCCACGCCAACGCTCAAAGCTCGTACGGCGCGGCAGTACGCACTCGATCACGCCCATGTCGTGCCCGGGAGCACGGCGAACCGCCACGCGGTCGCCCACGGCGGGCAGCAAGACCTCGTCCTCGCCACGCGACTTGGCAAACCCTACGGCATGCTCGGCACGAAACGTGTCATCGGCAGTCGCCACCAGCGGAAACCCGCGGTCCAGGCGCACCACGGCACCGAGCTGCATCTGCTCGGACTCCTCGGCCTGTGCGCAAAAGTCGTCAAATGCAGCCTGCTGAGCCGCATCGACCGGCAGGTCATCGAACGCCGGAACATCCTGCAACGCGTCAAGCCCCGGCACACTCGCCAGCAACTCCTCAGCAGATGCGGGAGCTTCGGTCGCGAGCTTCCGACGACGATCGCGCTTAGCCCGCGCCCCCGTCGTCTTTTTCTTCGCCTTAGCCTTAGCCTTAGCCACAAACGCCTCCCAGCACCAAAAATCACAACTGAGCAGGTATTTTAACGCATTGTTCCGTCCGACTTACCAAATGCTGCGGCGTACTCGTCATCATCCATCCAATCGATGATGTCGCCGGGCTTGCAATGAAGCGCCTCGCACATTGCTTGAAGTGTAGAAAAGCGGATCCCCTTGAGTCTTCCCGTTTTAATTCGAGACAGATTAACAGGCGATATTCCAATGATTTCGGCAAGTTCCTGCGACGAGATTTTACGGTCCGCCATCACGCGGTCAAGACGCATAACAATCGGCACCGTGCCACCCCCTAGAGAATCTCGTCTGCATCTTCCTGCAATACCCTACCGTATTCAAAGACCCCCGCCAACGCAAAGAAAACGAGTCCGTAAGAAAGCGATTGAAAATCAAACTCGGGAAACACGGGCTCAGCCGTTCCAAGAACATTGCTGTATGGCAATTGAATCGTCGGCCATATGATGCTGATGACGGCTTTTACCGACATCAGGAGGCCAGCCGCGACCAAAATCCTGGTCTGCCACTTACCAAAAGGACGACCCTCATGCCTGACTTTCGCCGTCAGAATCGTAAACAGAAGAAACGTTGCAGCGTCGCAAAGCGTGCTAGCCATAAACAAGAGCAGAAATCCGCCGCTCACCGCAGAGATACCCTCGATGAGCAACAGGTTCGCAAGATGAACGAACAACACCACGCAACATAGCGCTTGAACCGCCAGGGCGATACAGAAGACTGTCAGAAAACTCGTCGTCAACCGCAGATGTATATCGCGATCTTTCATTTCTCCTCCTTTTTTTCCTTATTTCCCTGCGTTCATTGTACTTTTCAATCCAACCGCTCTCGCTCAAAACCATTTACCGGCAAATCGATACCGTTCATTTTAAAGAATCTTTATTTAATGTTTTATATAAATTAATTTGACTTTATAGAGTTTGGAGGACCCATGAGAAAGCAAACCGTCCTTATCCTTATCTTATCGCTGTCCCTTTTCGCCCTCTTCTCGTCAGTACGAACCAATTCCGATCCAATCAATATCTCATTGCCCGAATTTCGATCGAAATTAAGCAAAGGCGAATCTTTTATCGTGCAAATTGAGCTGGAGGGCTGCCCGGCCTGTGAAGAACTCCGTGCGGCAGAGCGCTCGCTTTCGCCGAGTCTCAAGAACGACATCGAGATCCTCGTTGTCCCTAAGAGCCAAAAGGAAGTTGATAGGGAGACACTTAAGGCGCTTCTGCCGTCATTCGAGTTTTATCCTTCAATTTTTGCCATCTCTGAAGGAAAGATAGCGTCCGAGTTCGACCTTTCCACGCTTGATTCGTTTGAAATGCGTTTCACGGATTGGAGGCTGAATCTGAACAACACAGCAATGTCAAGCTAAATGTCAGGAGGATACACATGCTACGCAACGTTCCCGTAAGCCGTAAGTCATTCATCGCAAGCGCAGTTGCGCTTTGCTCAATTGCCATTTCACCAAAGCAATCTAAGGCGCAACCTCTTGAAGTAGAGTTCCCTTCTGCCGAAGAGTACATTGAAGCTGTCAATGAGTCCGGCACAGGATGGACGACATACGCACTAGATGAAAACGGAGATGTCCAAATTATCGATCGATTCCAGACCCTGTCTTTGGATGATTTAGCAACTGCCACACGCGGCGCTAAAGAATGGATCGTCAAAATTGCCATTTTTATTGGAAAAGAACTCATCGGCTATGTAACGGGGCTTGTAATCGACGGACTGATTAAGAAGATCATAAGCAAAACCGGAGGTACTTGGCCTGAGTATGCAGCAAAGCAACTCCTTGGACACCCCGTACCCGCAGGCAACGCGTACCGTCTACCTTGCAGCGTCTATCCCCCCAACTCCGGAGAATACATTCGTTGTATAAATAGTTAGGATACGGCTATGTTGCCAGTCATCATTGCCCCCGTAATTGGTGTATGGGGCATCCAGTATTTCCTCAACAAGAAGTGGCTCTGGGGCATTGGGTGCATAGCGATAACATTAATATGCTATTTCCTTAGCCTCATTGTCAAAGCATGCTGGCCGAGCGCCATCTCTTTTGGAATTGCTCTTCTCAGCTCGGTCCAGCTATATGGAAGCAAAAAGGGTTTGTCCTTCTTTAATGCCCTGATATCGGCTCCGCTACCTCTGCAAATCTACTGGGGAATTATGGCCGTCATCGTTCTCTTTATGCCTCAAATCCCCTTCAGCGACGTTCCCGGCTTCTCCTAACGCGTCGCCGATTCAACCCCATACAATCCAGTTCACAAAAAGAGTCGGTCGAGCAAATGCTCTAAAAAAGAGCTGGCCGGGCAAAGCCCGACCAGCTCACATACTTTCCCTCAGCCCTTTTCATCCGCACAGGAGAAAAGCCAGCAAGGATACCGCAGGGCCCGCCCGCCGGGAGGGGTTTCCTAAGGGCACATCCCGCAGCCGCAAAGCGGCGAGGACGTGCCCGTGGAAACCCCGCAGGCGGTCGGGCCCGGACAGGTACGTTACTCTTTCTCCACAGCGCGCATGATCGCCTTGTAGATCTCCATCAGCGGAATGATCAGGAAGGCAAGGCCCAGCGCGGCGATAACGCCCTTAAGCTCGAGCGTCACGGGGCCAAAGAACATCTCGGCAAGCGTCGGCTGCACGGTCACGATCACCGTCAGCACCAGCGCCAGCGCAGCAGAGGCCCACAGCCACTTGTTCTGCTTCTTCATCTTAAACAGCGACGTGCGACGGCTGCGCATGTTAAAGCAGTGGAAGATCTCGACCATGTTGAGCGTGATGAAGGCCATCATCACGCCTTCCTCGTCAGCGTTGCCGGCGATCATATCGGCGATGTGGATGTAGCCCATGTCAAAGTACACGCCCACAAAGAAGCTCGCGAGCACCAGCACGGTAATGATCAGGCCCTGGACCACGCAGTCCAGGCCCATATGTCCGGCAAAGACGCCGTCCTTGGCGTTGCGCGGCTTTCGCTTCATGATGTCGCCCTCGGCGTCCTCCATGCCCAGCGCGAGCGCGGGGAAGCAGTCGGTGACCAGGTTCACCCACAGCAGCTGCACCGGCTGGAAGATGGTAAAGCCAATAAGCGTGGCGATAAACACCGAGAACACCTCGGCAAGGTTAGCCGAAAGCAAGAACTGGATGACCTTGCGGATGTTGTCGTAGATGCGACGGCCCTCTTCGCAGGCACCGATGATGGTGGCGAAGTTGTCATCTGCAAGCACCATGTCGGCGACGTTCTTGGTAACGTCGGTGCCGGTGATGCCCATACCCACGCCGATATCGGCGCGCTTGATGGACGGGGCATCGTTGACGCCGTCGCCCGTCATGGCGACGATCTGGTCGCGCGACTTCCAAGCCTCGACGATGCGGGTCTTGTGCTCGGGCTGGACGCGGGCGTACACGCCGTAGTCCTCGATGTGCGCGTCGAGCTCCTCATCGCTCATGCGATCGAGGTCGGCACCGGTGATGGCATGGCTGCGATCGGTGACGATTCCCAGCTGCTTGGCGATGGCCACGGCGGTGTCGATGTGGTCGCCCGTGATCATGACGGTGCGAATACCGGCGTCGTGCGCTTCGCGGATGGCGTCGGCGACCTCGGGGCGAACGGGATCGATCATGCCGGACAGGCCGCAGAAGACCAGGTCGTGCTCGAGTGCAGCAGGGCTGCAGTCGCTCGGGACCTCGGTGTAGGTGCGGCTTGCCAGCGCCAGCACGCGCAGGGCCTCGTCGGCCATGGCCTTGTTGGCGGCCACGAGCTCGGCACGACGCTCCTCGGTCAGCGGGACGACCTTATCGCCCTCGTAGATGTGGGTGCACAGGCCGATCACCACGTCGGGCGCGCCCTTGGTGTACTGCTCGTACTCGCCGTCCAGGGTCTCGACGACCACGGACATCATCTTACGGCCCGAGTCAAACGGGGCCTCGCCCACGCGCGGGTGCTCGGCATTCAGGCCGGTGAGGCCCGCCTTGCCGGCATCGTTGACGAGCGCGCACTCAGTCGGCTCGCCCACGGCCTCGCCCAGCTCCTCGTCCCACTGGGCATCGGAGCACAGCGCCATACCGGCCAGGAACTTCTCCTTAGGCGCAGCAAGCTCGTGCTTGACGACGGTCATCTTGTTTTGAGTAAGGGTACCGGTCTTGTCGGAGCAGATGGTCTGCGTGCAGCCGAGCGTCTCGACGGCAGAAAGCTTGCGGATGATCGCCTGGCGCTTGGCCATCTTGGTCACGCCAAGCGACAGCACGATGGTCACGACGGCGACCAGGCCCTCGGGGATGGCAGCGACGGCGAGCGAGACGGCGACCATAAAGGTGTCGAGCAAGGCAGTCGGGTCGGTAAGAACGTTGCCCACGCCGTGGCGGATGATGTCGACGCCAAAGATGACGACGCAGATGACGATAACCATGATGGTGAGGATGCGGCTGAGCTCGGCAAGCTTCACCTGCAGCGGCGTGAGCTCTTCCTTGGCCTCGGCCAGGGCGCCGGCGATCTTACCCATCTCGGTATTCATGCCGGTTCCGACCACGACGGCGCGGCCGCGACCGTATACCACGGTGGAACCCATGTAGCACATGTTCTTGCGGTCGCCGAGCGGCACGTCATCGGTGCCCGCGGCGAGCTCGATCACGTTGGCGTGCTTCTCTACGGGCACGGACTCGCCGGTGAGCGCGGCCTCTTCGATCTTCATCGTGGCGCTCTCGAGCACGCGGCAGTCGGCCGGGACGGAGTCGCCCGCCTCGAGCATGATCACGTCGCCGGGCACGAGCTCGGCGCTCGGCAGGTGCACGAGCTTGCCGTCGCGCAGCACCTTGGACTGCGCCGCACTCATCTCCTGCAGGGCCTCGAGGGCCTCCTCGCTCTTGGCTTCCTGGACCACGCCCAGCACCGAGTTGACGATAACGACGAACATGATGATGGCAACATCGGCAAAGTCGGGCTCGCCCTTGACCATGCCCGTGAGCGCACTGATGACGGCGGCAACGATCAGCATGATGACCATGGGGTCGGCCATCTGCTCAAAGAAACGCTTCCACAGCGGCGTCTTCTCGGCTTCCTCGAGCTTGTTAGGGCCTGTCTTGGCGAGGCGCGAAGACGCCTCGTCGTTGCTCAGGCCGAGGTTCTCATCGACACCTTGGTCGCTGAGCACCTCCGCCGCGGCGGACAGGTATTCCTTTTGCATATAGAGTCCCCTCCTGGGATTCGGGCCACTCAGCAGATTGATGCCCGATCATAATTCCCAGGAGAAGGGCAAGGGCTCATCAAGGCTGCCGTGCTGAGCGGCAGTTGATAGTGGAGCTATGGTACCCCAAAGCGACGCGTCTAGCCAAAACAATCGGTTTGGAAATATGGTCCGCACGCAACGGTGCAGACCGTGTGATGCTCAACATTGGTAAAACGTTTTTTCTTCGGCACATCGCCAAACTGACATATCTCCCAGATAGCAGCGGTTGGAGTGGTTGGTAAAGATTTTTCATATACCGTTTTTCCCGCAAAAAATGAACTTCCATTTCGGCATACGGTCGATTTTTTGGGGTATTCGGTCGGCATTTCGTTATAATCATCTCGGTTTTATTTCTTATGGTTTATCTATCAGCGCAAGACGATGTCAGATGGAGGTCTGAATGTACAAGCGCACTAAGATTGTATGCACCATGGGTCCCGCCTGCGATAGCGACGAGACCATCCGCGAGATGATCAAGGCGGGCATGAACGTCGCCCGTTTTAACTTCTCGCACGGATCCTACGACGAGCACCACGGTCGCATCGAGCGCGTCCGTCGTATTTCCAAGGAGCTCGGTCTGCCCGTCGGCATCCTGCTCGACACCAAGGGCCCCGAGGTCCGCACCGGCCTTCTGGTCGATGGCAAGAAGGTTGCCGTCAAGACCGGCGACAAGATTGTCGTCACCGCTCAGCCCACGTCCGAGGATTTCCACGGCACCGCTGAGCACATCTCCCTCGACTACCTGGCTCTGCCCTCCGAGGTCGAGAAGGGCTCCCTCATCCTGATCGATGACGGCCTGGTTGCCCTCGAGGTCGAGTCCGTCAGCGGCCAGGACATGACCTGCGTCGTTAAGAATGACGGCCTGATTGGCGAGCGCAAGGGCGTCAACATGCCCAACGTCAACATCTCGCTGCCTGCCATCACCGAGCGCGATCGTCAGGACATCCTCTTTGGCCTGACCGAGAACATCGACTACATCGCCGCTTCCTTCATCCGTGACGGCGAGTCCGTCCGCGGCATCCGCGAGCTTTGCCGCGAGAACGGCGGCGAGCACGTGACGATCTTCCCGAAGATCGAGTGCGCCCTGGGCGTCGAGAACTTCGACGAGATCCTCGAGGCTTCCGACGGCATCATGGTCGCCCGTGGCGACCTGGGCATCGAGATCAAGCCCGAGCTCGTTCCGCACATCCAGAAGGAGATCATCGCCAAGTGCAACGCGGCCTACAAGCCCGTCATCACCGCTACGCAGATGCTCGACTCCATGCAGCAGAACCCGCGCCCGACGCGCGCCGAGGTTGCCGACGTTGCGAACGCCATCTACGACGGTACCGACGCCGTTATGCTCTCTGGCGAGTCCGCTGCCGGTAAGTACCCGGTCGAGGCCGTTAAGATGCAGGCCAGCATTGCTCTCGAGACCGAGAAGTACCTCCCGGCCCACGCTCCGCTCGAGGTTCCGGCCGATGCTCACGGCACCCGCGTTGTCAACAACGTTGTGGGTATGTCCGCTGTGAACATGGCTACCACCGTTGGCGCCAAGTGCATCACCGTGCCGACGACCACCGGTCGTACCGCTCGCCTGATCTCGCACTTTCGTCCCAACATGCCGATCTGCGCGTTCTCCCGCCACGAGTGGGCCGTCCAGCAGATGATCATGTACTGGGGCGTTATCCCGCACCAGGCCGAGATTACCCAGGGCACCGTCAACGGCACGATCGTCAAGGCGATCGAGACCGCTAAGGAGCTCGGCTACGTCGAGGCTGGCGATCTGACCGTCGCCACCGCCGGCGATCCCCGCATGAGCGTCCAGCTCGAGGACAAGGTCTCCTCGACCAATGTCGCTTACGTCGCTCAGGTGCGCTAAGTCGTACTTGCAAGCATATTTGCATTGCAAAGGGCCCTGAAGGCTTTGCCTTCCGGGCCCTTTTTCTGTGCGCAAATACCTCTTACACGGCATGACACGCAACCAGCTACTTATGGCATGCTACGAAATGTGCAGCTCGTTTGCCGTGTTTACACCCTGCGGCGGGAGTTATTGGTCGATTGGGATGAGCTGTTCGCCGTTAAGCCGGCCGGCTAACAGCTAGCGATCAGGGGGACTGCGGGAACGTCAGAAGCAGCAACGCGAGCCGCAAATCCCGCCTCGGTCAGCTCGATGACCTCGGTAAACGTTGCGTCGAAGAACTCCTCGGTTAGCAGGCGATACGGCGGATGATCGGGCTCGCCGGGGTTTTCGCGTACAATCTCGTGCATGACGCCGATGGTCTTGAGCACATACTCCTTATGGATGGGATACTGCCCAAAACGCGTCGCCGCAGTATACAGGCGATCGGTCGCACGCGGGATGGAAACAATGCCCAGCGTCTTGCCAAACCAGTCAAAATCGCCCTGCTTTTTAATGCGGAACTCCTCGCACGGCTTGCCGCCGTGTGCTTCCAGATACTGGTTCACACGCGTGTTCCATACCGTGTCGGCTACCAGATGCGACCAGACGCCCAGCGTTAAATCGAGCAGCGACTGCGCCACATCTTCGGACGCAAGCGAGAACTCACAGGCGCCGGGACCGGCAACCGGCTCGGCATCCTTGTAGCGCTGGGGATAGTGTACGCGGTTCAGTCGCTCGCGTTCCTCGATAATCGAGGTTGCCGCGGCCGGCGCACCGGTGGGCAAACTTTTAAGCAACGGTGCCACATAGGTATCCCAGAACTCATGCTCACGAGGCTTAGGGATGGGCTCAGGTTTGGCAAAGTGCGTAATGCGGTACGGGATGGGATCGGCGATGCCAGGGACCATATAGCCCACGAAGATATCCGGGACCACGCAGCCAAACAAAAAGGCATTGCGGTCGCGCACGCTACTGGCAAGCGCACCGGTGCGCTCCAGCAAACGCTCCGTCTGAGCAATATGAATGTTCCAGCTTGGCATAGCCACCCCCATAAAAACCTGGATAACTATACCATCACGGCAAAGCCGCGCGGGCGGCTACGCACGCTCTACGCAGCAACTAGTCCGTAGCACCGCTTTCGGTTCCATACGACGGCGAGGGCGCCTCGACCACATGGTGATATCGATCGATATAGATGGCGCGGGCACCCAGGCGTCGCACCAAATCCTGGTGATGCGTGCTCATCAAGACCGTCTTACCCGCCGCAACGTAGGCCAGCAAAAAGTTGACCACGATGTCGCATGAATCCTCGTCGAGCCCATTGGTAGGCTCGTCGAGGACCAAGATATCCGGGTTCATCGACACGACGGCCGCCAGCGCCACACGCTTCTTTTGCCCGCCCGAAAGCTGATAAGGCGAGGCGTCGGCAAGGTCGGCAACCTGGAACAGTCCCATGGCATCGCGCACGCGGCGCTCGAGCTCGTCTGCCGGCAACCCCATCTGCGCGGGACCAAAAGCAACTTCCTCGCCCACCGTAGCGCAAAAGAGCTGCGCGTCGGCATTCTGGAACACAAAGCCCACGCGCTGATGGAACCGCTGGGCCGTCGCGGAATCCTTGAGAAACGCCGCATCGACCGTGCGCCCGTCAAACAGGTACGCGCCTGCGTCCGCAAGCTCAAGGCCGTTGATAAGGCGCATGATCGTCGTCTTGCCGCAACCATTGGGGCCAAGCAGGGCAACGAGCTCTCCACGGTTCACCTGCAGCGAAACACCGTCGATCACCGTATGGCCCGCATAGGAAAACACCACATCGCGAAACTCGATGAGCGGCGTGGTCTCGGTGCCGACAGCGTCGCTCGCGCCCATCACACCATTCGTATCGTTTGCCAAAACGTCGCCCTTCCCTCTTCACATCGACGGCTAGGCCGCCCGCGTTACAGCACCGCGCACAACACGGCAAGCAGAGCCACGACGGCCGCGTAAACCGCATCGCACCAGCCAAAACCACTCCGCGCAGTCGCCGGGTACACGCCGGCAAAGCCGCGGCAAAGCATAGCCTCGTCCATCGCGCGGCTGCACTCCATCGCCTTGATAAACGTCATGCCCATGATACCCGCCAGCGAGTCGGTGCGCGAAAAACCCGCAGGCGCACGACCCACGCTGCGCAGCATGACCGATTCGCACAGATCGTGCGCCGTGCGTCCCAGTACCTCGATATGCTTGAGCGCCATATCGAAAGTAAAGATGACCTCGTCGGGTAGATGCAGCATTTTGAGCGCCGCCGACATGCGGCTCCAGGTGAGCGTCCACGAAACACCCAGCACCAGCGACACGTTGATGAACGTCTTGAGCGCGATCTTGAGCATGGCGCCCACAGCCGATGCGCCCAGCAGCAGGGCAGGCAATGCCAAAACCACGGCAAACCCCGCGGCGCCAAGCGCCGGCACAAAAGTCGCGCGCAGCCCACGTGCGGGGCGCACGGCGACCAGCACCAACGCAATCGCCGCCATCAGCATCAGGTACAGCGGGCTCTGCGTCAGGCACACGCACAGAACGCAGACGAACATCCCCACCAGGCGCACCGGTGCCGAAACGCAAGAAAGGGCGCGGTCAATCATCGACCCGCCCTTGTGTGCGCCACCACCCAGGCGAACCCGCTCAAGCAGGCTCGCCAGGTGTAGGACGTTCTTTTGCATCACGCGATGCCGAGCCCCCGCGGGCTCATAGTTCTCGGATGTCGCCAGCCAGCTAGGCAGCTCGACCGTTGCCATGGGGCAGGCTTTCCTTTGCCGTCAGCGAAACCAAACGGAAGACGATGGTGAGCACGGCAACGCCAATCACGCCCGAGAGGATATACATCGCAGCCTGGCCGGCAAAGTCAAGGTTGTTCTCCTCGGAATACGCCTGCAGGTAATCGCCCGTGGGCAGCGTATCGGCAAACGTGGGCGCGTCGAGACCGACCGAAGCCTTGAGGCTCGTGTCGCCAGCCTCCTGAACCGCAGTCGCTGCACCCTCGGCATCCCACTCGCCCCAGGCGTCACCGGTTGCAAGCAGGCCGAGCGGCGTGGCAACCACCAGGGCCACGACGAGGATAATCGTCGGGATCAGCGAAGTCTTCTTGGCAGTCACGGACTTGGCAGAAAGCAGGCCGTCAGTCGCCTCGGGTCCAACGATGATGCTGGGGGCCGTCTTCTTGATAAAGCCGTAGATTGCGGCCGTCGCCACGCCCTCGACCACACCGGCAACCAGCATATGCGGGATCAACATGGCCGGAATAGCCACGGACAGCGGGAAGGGGCAGTACAGCGGCGCGCCCGAAGCGTTGGTAAAGAGCATCGGCTGAATACCAAACTCGATTGCCGCGCACAGGGCCGCCAAGCACAGGCCGACCCAACCGCTCACGATGGCAGAAACCGAGGTGCCCCAGCTCTTGTCGTGCAGACGGCTGTTGAGTGCACGGAACACGATAGCAGCGACAAACGGCAGCACAAAGGCCATGTTAAAGCAGTTGGCGCCAAACGACAGAACGCCGCCGTCGCCAAACAGCAGCGCCTGCAGCGCCAGCGCGACCGAGACAGCGATAGCCGCGGCCTCGGGGCCCAGCAGCAGCGCGATGAGTGCGCCGCCGACGGCGTGGCCTGTGGTGCCGCCGGGCAGCGGAACGTTAAACATCATGAGCAAAAAGGAGAACGCAGCGCAAATACCCAGAAAGGCCATATGCTCGCGATCGAGCGTGGCGCGCACTTTCTTGATGCAGTGAACCCATACGGGCACCATCGCCACCGCCATAACGGCATCGGTCTGCGGGGACAGGTAGTTGTCTGGAATGTGCATATACGCCTCCCGGTATCGGCGCACGGAATTGCAACGCCGCTTGAATCACCTTGCCAGTGTTACGTAATGTCATATTCGTAACACGCCGCAGGCTATAATAGCAAAACGGCGCGCCGCCACAAAAGCAGCACGCCGTTATGTAATGCGCGTGTCATATATGCAGGGTCAACGGTGCCTTATTCCGAACACCGCGGTCGCGCAGGGCTCCGCAGCAACCGCCATCAGGCCCTACGCTCCCATCGCAAGCCCTAGCCGCGGACCTCGCCGTTTACGCCCTTGCACACCTTGGTGACAATCTTCTGGTGCGCCTTCTCGACCTCTTCGCTGGTGAGCGTGTGGTCGTCGGAGCGATACGTAAGCGCAAAGGCCATGGACTTCTTGCCCGCTCCGATGCGGATGGGATCGCGGTAGACGTCGAACAGGCGTACGCCCTCGAGCAGCTTGCCGCCGGCGCTGGTAATACGGCGCTCAAGATCCTCGCAGGTCACAGCGTTGTCGACCACGATAGCAAGGTCATGCTCAACAGCCGGGTACTGCGAGAACTCGCGGTAGTTCTCCTGGTTGCGGGCACCCTTGATCAGCTTGTCCAGGTCGAGCTCAAAGGCAACGACGACCTCATCTATGCCGCAGGCCTCGCGCGCCTCGGGGTGGATCTCGCCGACCCAACCCAGCACGGTACCGCCCGAGAGGACCTCGGCGGCGCGGCCCGGCTGCAAAAAGGCGTAGCCCTCGCCCTCGACGGGACGGAAGCGGACCTTCTCAATACGCAGCTGGGCGAGCAGCTCCTCGACAATACCCTTGCCAAAGAAGAAGCGTAGCTTGCGGTACTTCATGTTCCAGGACTGCTCGCTCCACTGGCCCGAGAGCACACCCGCCACGGACTTGGTCTCCTTGGGCAGGCTGACGTTCTCACGACCGTGGAACAGGCTGCCGACCTCGTACAGGTGCACGTTGGGCGTACCGTGCGCCTCGTTGTAGGCCACGGACTGCAGCAGGCCCGGCAGCAGCGAACGACGCATCTCGGTCTGCTCGGCCACCAGCGGGTTCATGAGCACCACGGGGCAGCCGCGGCCTTCGGTGGACATGCCGATCTTCTCCAGGTCGCCCGGGGCGGCAAAGCCAAAGGTCGTGGTCTCGTTGAGGCCGCAGGCGCGCAGGATCTCGCCGACCTTGCGGGTGAGCTTCTGCTCGCGGGTCAGGCCGCCGATGTGGTTCTTGGCAGCCGGGATGGTCGCCGTCACACGGCCCATGCCCCATAGGCGCAGGACCTCCTCGATCAGGTCAATCTCGCGCGGCAGGTCGGGACGGAAGCTCGGCGGGGTAACCATAAAGTCCTCGCCGTCGCGCTCGACGGTGCAGCCCAGACGGGTAAGCGAACGCTCGATAAAGTCGGGCTCGATGTCGGCACCGCAGATGGCATGCACGCGGGCCAGGCGCAGCTTAATGCTGTCGATGGTCTTGGGCGCGGGGAAAACATCGACATAGCCGGGAGCAACCTCGCCGCCGGCGATCTCCTCGATGAGCGCGCAGGTAACGTTGGCGACATCCACGCAGCCAGTCTCGTCAACCTGGCGCTCAAAGCGAATGGAGGCGTCGGAGATCAGCGACAGATCGCGGCTGGTGTGCGAGGTGCGACCGGCGTTGAAGCAAGCGCTCTCGACCATCACGTCGACGGTGTCGTCCTCGATCTCGGAATCCATGCCGCCCATAACGCCGGCCAACGCCACGGGGCGCTCGCCGTCGGTGATAAGGCCCATGCCGGCGTCGAGCACGCGCTCTTCGCCATCGAGCGTCGTGAATTTCTCATCCTGCTGGGCGGCGCGAACCACCACGCGACGCCTGCCCTCGCGCTCGGCAAAGGTGTCCAGGTCAAAGGCGTGCAGCGGCTGACCGGTGAGCATCATCACGTAGTTGGTGATGTCGACGATGTTGTTGTGCGGACGCACGCCCAGGGCGTTAAGGCGCTTGACCATCCAGTCGGGCGACGGGCCGACCTTCACGTTGCGCACGATGCGGGCGACATAGCGGTCGCACAGGCCCTCGTCGGCAATCTCGACGGAAAGCTCGTCGTCGGTCGCGCGGCCAGTCTCCGCCTTGATGGCGGGCAGATCAACGTGGAAATCGCGATCGAAAATGGCGCCGGTCTCGCGGGCCATGCCGATCATGGACAGGCAGTCGGGGCGGTTGGGCGTGATCTCGCAGTCGAGCACAGTATCACTCGAGCCCACATACTCGGCAAACGGCATGCCGCAGGGCGTATCCTCGGGCAGGATCATAATGCCAGAGTGGTCGCCGCCCAGGCCGAGCTCGCGTGCGGAGCAGTTCATGCCCATGGACACGACGCCGCGAAGCTTGCTCTTCTTGATCTTGACGTCGCCGGGCAGGACAGCGCCGATCATGGCCGTGACGATGTGGTCGCCGGCCTCGAAGTTCTGCGCGCCGCAGACGATCTGCAGCGGAGCGGGATTGCCGTCGGCATCGAGGTTCTTGTCGCCCACATCGACCGAGCACACATACATGTGGTCGCTATCGGGGTGCGGGGTCTTGGTGAGCACCTTGGCAGTCACCACGTGGTCGAAGGACTCGCCCACGGTGTCGATCGCCTCGACCTCGGTGCCGGTACGGATATATTCGTCCGAGAGGGTCTTAGGATCCTCCGGAATATCGATCATGGTCTTGAGCCAGTCGTAAGAAACGCGCATCTAACTGGTCTCCTTTCATAAATGCGGCTTTGAGCCAAAAACTGCAACGGAGACGGGTTTTCCAAGTGCCGCAGATTGCCTTGAAAGAGGAGGGCCGCGTACTTAGGTACGCAACCGACGATTGAAAGGCAAGGTGCGGTGCTTGGGAAAGCCGCCGGGCCTAGAACTGATTTAAGAAGCGCATATCGCCCGTCATAAGCGTTCTGAGGTCCGGCAGGTCGTAGCGCAGGGCCGCGACGCGCTCGGCGCCAATGCCAAAGGCGAAGCCGGTGTACTTCTCGGGGTCGATGCCGCAGTTGATGAGCACGTTGGGGTCGACCATGCCACAGCCCAGGATTTCGATCCAGCCGCTGTGCTTGCAGAAGTTGCAGCCCTTGCCGCCACACACGTGGCAGCTCACGTCCACCTCGCAGCTGGGCTCAGTGAAGGGGAAGAAGTGCGGACGGTAGCGCGTCTTGCGGTCCTCGCCAAACATGCACTTAACAAAGTAGTCGAGCGTGCCCTTCAGATCGCCAAAGGTAATGCCCTCGTCGACGACCAGGCCCTCGATCTGGTTGAACTGCGGCAGGTGGCAGGCGTCGGCCGTGTCGGGACGGTAGACGGTGCCCGGGCAGATCATGTAGATGGGCGGCTTTTGCGACTCCATGGTGTGGATCTGCACGCCCGAGGTCTGGGTGCGCAGCAGCACGTCGGACTCGCCGTGGGCGTGAGCCTCGGGGTGCGCGACGCTGCCGGGGTTGTTGTCGACCACGTAGAAGGTATCGCGGGCCGAGCGGCTCGGGTGATCCATGGGGGCGTTGAGCGCAGTGAAGTTGTAGTAGGAGGTGTCGACCATGGGGCCGGACTCGACGGTGTAGCCGATGCCGCAGAAGATGTCCTCGGCCTCCTCGATGATCTGCTTGATCAGGTGCTGGTGGCCGATCTGCGGACGGATGCCCGGCAGCGTGATGTCGACGGCGTCGTGCTCCAGTGCGCGCTTGAGGGCGGCGGCCTTCATCTCGGTGTTGCGCTCGTCGAGCATGCCCTCAATCAGCTGGCGCATCTCGTTGGCTCGCTTGCCCATCACGGGACGATCCTCGGGGGCGAGCTTGCCCATCATGCGCATCAGGCCGGTGATGCGGCCCTTGCGGCCGAGCAGCTCAACGCGCGCAGCCTCGAGCTTGGCTGCGTCGTCGGCGCCTGCGACGAGCTCCTTGGCCTCTTCCTCGAGTTTGACCAGATCATCAATCAGACTCATGTCTTCCCTTTCGTCTCTCGCGCATCCGCGCTCCGGGACGGCTGACGCCGCCCGATGCTGCGGATGCGCGGCCCGGTTCGGTAACAAAAAACCGTCCTCGGGCATGTGCATTGCCCAAGGACGGTTGAATTCCGCGGTACCACCTTGTTTGACCCAGCGGATGTCTGGCCCGCCGTGCCCACTCTGCACCCCTTATCGCGAGGCTCACGGCTTCCCTACTGGGGCTTCGCCGCCGCTAGCCGCGCGCCCGTTGAGGTCGCTGCTCGGGAGTGAACGCTTGGCCCTTGCCACCGCAGGAAGGCTTGCAGCCCATGACCTTCCCTCTCTTGCCGGCGACGCGGCGGGCAAAACCCTCTCCGTCAACGCATTGGGCTATAGGATAACACATTCTGCGAGCATATCGCCGCGTTCCGTTTTGTTCGCACTGGGTACAAGGTAGGTAGCTGTGCAAACTGGCCGTACGCCCACCCGTGGCGTCCGGTCTGCGAGATCAAGGATATAGGTATGGGAAAGAACAAGGATAAGATGGCCAAGCCCGCAGCGGATAAGACGCCCAAAGGCATGAAGGTCGATAAGGCTGTCAAAAAATTCCGTAAGCTCGAGGGCAAGCTGTGGACTCGCGAGTACCTGCTCAAGATTGCCGAGTTTGACGGCGCGACCATTGCTCCCGCCAACGGCGCCGCGGCCCGCGCCGATGCTATGGGCACCCTTGCTGGCGAGCATCACAAGCTGCTGACCAGCAAAAAGTCTGTCGAACTTGTGCGCTCGCTGGCACGAGAGACCGTCGCGGGCGGCAAGATCGACGACCCGCAGCTGCTCGACGAGATTCGCGTACTCGGCCGCGACCAGCGCGAGGCAAGCGTCATCCCCACCGAGGAAGCCGAGGCCTGGACCAGGCTCACCTGCGAGGCCGACGCCGTGTGGCACAAGGCCAAGACGGCCAATGACTGGGCGAGCTTTGAGCCCTATGTGGATAGAATCGTCGCCCAACTTAAGCATCAGGCCGAGCTCATGGACCCCAAGCGCGACCCATACGATGTTTGGCTCGACCAGTACGAGCGCGGCCTTTCCGCCAAGAGCTTCGACGCGTTTTGCGATGAGGTCAAGGCGACGGTCGTGCCGCTCGTGCACGCCATCGGCGAGCGCGGCCAGCAGCCGGCTGCCGACTTTTTGCACGCCCACGTGCCAGAGGCCGCCCAGCGTGCCATGAGCTTCGACCTTATGAAGCTTGTCGGCCTGGACCTGGACGACTCCACGCTTGCCTTTACCGAGCACCCGTTTAGCGAGGGCTTTTCCGTGGGTGACGCGCGCATCGCGACGCACATCTACGAGGACGACTGCATCTCCAACGTCTACAGCATCATCCACGAGGCCGGTCACACCATGTACGAGCTGGGCGTGAACCCCGCCTACGCGCGCACCTGCCTGGAGGGCGGCACCTCCATGGGCATCCACGAGAGCCAGAGCCGCTTCTTTGAGAACACCGTGGGCCGCAGCCGCGCCTTTATGGGACCGCTGCTCGAAGTGCTGCGCCGCCACGTGCCCGAGGTCTACGGTAGCGTGGACGAGGATACGCTCTACCGCGCCGTGAACATCGCGCAGCCGTCGCTGATCCGCACCGAGGCGGACGAGCTCACCTACCCGCTGCATATTATGGTGCGCTACCAGATCGAGCGCATGCTGTTTGCCGGCGAGGCCACGGCCAAGGACATCCCTGCGCTTTGGAACCGCTTAATGGACGAGTACCTGGGCATTCCCGTTCCCGACGACACGCGCGGCTGTCTGCAGGATACGCACTGGAGCGGCGGATCGTTTGGCTACTTCCCCACGTATGCGTTGGGCAGCGCCTACGACGCCATGTTTGTGCCGGCCATGTGCCGCGACGGTGTCGACCTCAATGGCGCCTGCGCGAGCGGCGATCTGGCGCCCGTCCGCGCCTGGCTGGGCGAGCACATTTGGCAGTGGGGCCGCGCCAAAGACGCGCCGGAACTCATCAAGGGCGCCTGCGGCATGGCCTTTGACGCCCGCTACTACTGCAGCTACCTGCAGGACAAGTTCACCACGCTGTACGAGTTGTAAGGCATAACCGACACACCGACGCAAAGGGGGCGCCGCGGGATCAATCCGCAGCGTCCCCTTTTTTCATCCAATAACTAGGTGCCCAATGACTAGTTCGTTGACGCTAATGTCTTGGCAACGTCAGCGAAAACGACCCTAAGCGAGCAAGGTGACGTGAAATGAAAGGGCGCTGGCCTTCTGGTCGCGCCCTTGAAATTGAACGTCAGATTGCCGCTTGGGGCCGTTTGCAGCGTCGAGCAGTTACGCGGTTTGGTAAAACCGCGTAACTACAGAGCCTCGAGCGCGTTGGCGATGCGCTTCATGGCGGCGTCGGCGGCGGCTTGGTCGGGGGCTTCGGCCAAAACGCGGATCACCGACTCGGTTCCGCTCTTGCGCACCAGTACGCGGCCCTCGCCTGCCAGCGCGGCCTCGGCCTCGGCGATGGCGTTCTGCACGCCCATGTTGCCCAGCGCGGCGTCCATATCCGCTACGCGCACGGCAACCTGCGCTTGCGGCAGCAGCTTGCACGGAGCCGTGAGCTGCGAGAGCGTCTCGCGCTCGGCACGAATCACTTCCATCACGCGCAGCGAGGTCATAATGCCGTCGCCCGTGCGCTCGATATCGCCAAAGATCGTATGGCCCGTCTGCTCGCCACCCAGGCTGTAGCCGCCCTCGCGCATCTTGGCATACACGTGACGGTCGCCCACGCCGCTGGTCACGGCGCTCAGACCGGCAAGCTCCAGCGACTTGACCAGGCCAAAGTTGCTGGCGATCGTCGGCACCACGGTACCGCCCGAAAGGCGACCGTGCTTGTTCAGATACACGCCGCACACGTACAGGATCTGGTCGCCGTCTACCACGCGACCGCGCTCGTCCACGGCCAAGCAGCGATCGGCATCACCATCGTAGGCAAAACCCACGTCCAGCCCCCGCTCCACCACGTGGCGCTGCAGGCGCTCCATATGCGTGGAGCCGCAGTCGACGTTGATGTTAAAGCCATCGGGCGCGGCGTTGATCACGCGCACGTCGGCACCCAGTGCGTCGAACACCGGCTTGGCCACCGAGGAAGCCGAGCCGTTGGCGCAGTCAATACCGATCTTGACGCCCTGCAGCGAAAAGTTCGCGCTGGCGATGAGCGAAGCAATGTAGCGGTTGCGGCCCTGCATGTAGTCCACCGTGGCGCCGATGTGATTGCCCGTTGCCAGCGGCACCTCGCTCTTGCCATCGATATAGTCCTCGATGAGCTCCAGCACGTCCTCGTCCATCTTAAAGCCGTCGCTGTTGACGAGCTTAATGCCGTTATCGCAAAACGGGTTGTGGCTCGCGCTGATCATGATGCCGCAATCGAAGCAGCCTTCCACGGTCTGATGTGCTACGCCCGGCGTGGGGATCACGTGCAGCATATAGGCGTCCGCACCGCTCGCGACCAGGCCGCTCACTAGCGCCGCCTCGAACATATAACTCGAGCGACGTGTGTCCTTGCCCACGATGACGCGCGCCTTGCGCTCGCGGTTGGCGCCGTAATACCAGCCCACAAAACGGCCAATCTTATAAGCGTGCTCTACCGTCAGCCCAACGTTGGCCTCACCGCGAAAGCCGTCGGTGCCAAAGTACTTCATGCGCTCTCCTTACAAAATAGGGGCGAACAGATTGCCTGTCCGCCCCAAAATGGTACTCGATTATCTGCGCTACCAGAAAAATCCTACGCCGACGCGCTGTCGCGAGCCGCCTGGCATGTAGGAGTCTGACGCAGCGTAAGCGGCTTGTCCCCCGCCTCGGCCGACGTGGTCAGCGTATATGTGATCGTCGTCGTCTCGCCAGCATGCAGGTCAACGGTGCCCGAATAGAAGGGGATTCCATGCCACGTAGCGGCGCCAAGACCAAACTGGGTGCCCTCGACGGTCAGATCAGTAATGTTGCCGCCCGTCGGTGCAAACAACGAGACATTCAGACGCTCGTCGTCGCGCGCTGCATCGGGTGCGCTCGCCGCGACGTAGTCGGGCAGCTTGCCTGCCTCCTCCTGCGTCATGATGTTCGTCAGGGTAACGGTGATGCGATACGAGCACGTGCCGTCACCGTTCTTGACGCCCTGGCCAATCTGCGTATCGGCATTCAGGTACCAGTCGAGCTTGGAGAAGCTCAGGTTGTTAAAGTAGACACCAGCAACGGGATCTTCACTCGGGTCATCCGGATCGGGCAGCGAGGCGTCGATGTTCATCTGCTTGATAGCGTTCTGCTCGTCATCGTTTTTCATCCACGCGATCAGGCGGCCCTCTTCGGCACCGCGCTCAACGGCGCTGACAAGCTTCGTAACATCGACATCGCCGATACCGCCAAGGATCTTGTCGAAGGCAGCGCTGGCGACGGATGCAAAGATGCCGTCAGACTCCTCGACCGGATAGTTCCAGTACACATCGTGCATGAGGACCTTTGCGGCGTTGGTGCCGTCGACAACCGTTCCGTCGGGCAGCGAGACATTACCGACGAGGCCCAGCAGATACTGCAGGAACACCGGGTCGATACCCACGACGCCGTCAACGTCCTGCCCATACTGGGACTTCCACAGCGCGGCGACACGCTGCGAGTTGCGGGGCCAATCGGGCGAATACGCGTTACCAGAGTTGTACAGGTTACTGTGGTCGCCAAACAGTGCCTCGTCCTCTTCGTCGACGCTCTCAACCGCCTCGTCTTTGCCAAGCGCAATACATGGAACAAACTCGCCAATCGACATCTGGCCGTCGGTGACCGAAATCAGGCCCTGCGAACCGCCAAAGCCGCCGCAGGCACGAATCTCGACGTTGTTCATGGCGTACATAAGGTAGTTGCGCGTCTGGCCGTTGGCGCCGAGCATCTGGGGAAGGACGGGGGCGACTTTCTCCGCCGCGTCAACCGCGCCGTTGAGGGTGGCAAAGCCGTCCTTGGCCTTATCGACCAGCTCGGTCACCTGGGAAATATGAGTATCGCCAATGCCCTGGATCTTCTCGTTGGCGCTCTTGAACACCTTCGAGCTGCTGGAAAGCGAATCGGCGACCGCCTGCAGCGCGGACACGTTAATCATGCCGTCCTGAAACAGCTTGCCGGGCGTGGCCTGCGAAAGGTTATCGGCCATGGGAACCAGCGCATTGCTCGAGACATCGGACAGGGCGTCGATCATGGTGCGGGCCGCATTGATGTCGCTGCCATACACCGGGATAAACGAAGCCGCCGTCCACAGCGGGCTCGAGGTCTCCGCCTTCATGCTGTCGCAAAGCTCATCAATCTTCTTCGCGTCGTCAGGCAGCGTCGAAAAATCGCCCGACGTGACCTTGTCCTTAAGGCCACCGACGATCTCGACAGCCTCCTTCGCTTCGCTCTTTACGGTCTTTGCCGAGTTAAGCAGCATAAAGCCACTTGCGCCAAGCGCAACGAGAAGCACCGCGACTACAGCGGCAATAATGGCGCCAGTGTGACGCTTTTTGCACTCGCCCTTGCGATGGCGATGACGGACCAGACCGTCAGAGGTCGAACTCGACGAAGCGTCGCTACCGTAGTTCAAGCCAAAATCGTAATAATCTTCCTTGGAACCCGAGCCCGCAAACTCGGCACCGCTATCATCCAGGCGGGCGAACGTGCCAGTCTCGGAGGCGCCGGTGTAAATCGTGCCAAGGTTACCCGTAAGCCCCGCGCCACCGGCAGAGGGAGTATTGTTGGCGGCCTTGCCGGCATTAACGTTGCCGGCGGTATTCGCGGCGTTGGCAGCACCTGCGTTGTTCGCAGGTATCGAAGGGGCCCCGCTCGGCTGCGACGTGGAGGTTGCACCGCCCGCAAAGACATTCCCTCTTGCACGGCCGGTCCTTTTTGCCTTTTGAGACTGCTCGTACAGAGCGGTAAACATCGCCGTCTCGCCCGGGGACACGCGCTTACCGGAACCGCCCTGCCCAGCGCCGCCCGGCGTGCCGGCCTTACCAGCCCCGTTCGGACGCGGCGGAACTGCAGGACGGCCGCTATCGCTGCCCTTAAAGTGATTACCAGCCATAAAGAAATCCTCGCAATTGAGTCGCAATGAAAAAGTCCATAACGTTACTAGTTTATGGCATTTTGAGCATCGACAGCTAAACTCCAGACACGGACATCAATTGGCGAAAATGTGGCACAACGCCTTTTCCGTCTTGGCGCCAGCTACACCGTCAAAAACACCATCGCGATAATCATGGCAAAGCCCGCCAGGTCGGTGGGCAAAAACACCGTTCCCAGCATAAGGGCGCTGGTGATGGTGGCCGAAACCGGCTCCATGGTTCCAAGGAGGCTCGCGCGCACCGAGCCAATCTCCTTAACGCCCTGCATGTAGAACATATAGGCGAAGAACGACCCCACCACAATAAATATCGCGAGCGCGCCGACACCCGAGGGGCCGAGCGCCGGTATATGCGCCCACGGCTGGGTAAAGATACTCATCACGATTCCCGCCGAAAGCATGGCCGAGCCCGTGACGACCGGGCTACCGTATTTGTTGAGGATTCCGGCAGGGATGATTGCTATGCAGGCACCGCCCACTGCGCACAAAAGGCCCGAGAGCAGGCCCATCGGCGAGATGTTGAGCGTACTGGGGTCGCCGCCCGTGGCGATCAAAAACGTTCCGCCCAATGCGAGCAAAATGCCAAGAGCCTCGCGCGTGCGCGGCAGTCGATGCGCGGTGACGCAGGCATACCCCATGACGACCACCAGCTGCAGGCACTGGAAGACAGTCGCGGTGCCCGCGTTGGTCAGGCGCACGGCTGACAGATAGCAAAGCTGGTTGAACAGCAGGCCAAAGATCGTAAACAGAATAAGCTGCTTGCGATCGGCGGGGGTAGTCCACAGCTCGATCAAGCGGTCGCGGTCTTTTCTGAGCACAACGAACATAAAGAGCAGGCCAGCGATAACTTGGCGCACGCTCATCAGCCAAAACGTCTCGATATGGCACACGTCAAAGAGGTAGCTGGCGCTGGTGCCAGAAAAACCCCAAAACGTACCGCCGGCAAACGCGGCGAGCGTACCCAGGGCCATCTTGCGCGCCTGGGCGTCGTTGAGGCGGTCGCGCCATGCGCGGCGGGTGCTGCGGCTCAGCTCGTCAGTCCCCTCGGGCACGATAAAATCAGACGCCGCCGTCATCGGTACCGAAGCCCTTTCACGTGCACACTGCGCCGAGCGCTTCTGTTCCATCCCACTCCCCAGAAATCAATTGGCAACAAAGCGCTCAAACTGTAGCACGAATATTGATACGGAAATGCGGGCGATTCGGAACATCTACGAGCATCCAAATTGCAGGGACGAAAGGCACCGAAGAGCTATGCCGAGCGGTTGGAATCGCCTGGGGCGCCGGGATCGGCTTCCGCACTTTCATCGGTATGGCCACCGTCGGCATCGCCCTCGTCACCGGCGTCGCCCTGCTCCTCCTGCTCGCGACGGCGCTTTTCGCGAATCTGCTCCACGGCTGCGCGCAGGGCGGCCTCGTCCTCGGCGCGTGCCACCTCTTGCGTTGTCTTGACCATATGGCGAATCTCGAGCACCAGCAGCACGATCAGCGGCACCACGATAAGCGGAAAGAACAGCAGCGGATTGGTGAGCAACGAGACCACCACGCCCAGCCCCGCCGAGACAAAGACCACGCGGCCCACCACGTCGGCGGCGGGCACGGGCGCGGCGTCCTCGACCGGATTGGCATCGCCCTTGGTGCGGTAGACCGGCGTGCCGTCGGCCGCGGCCTCCACGGCAACGATGCGGTGCGTGTTGAGTGAACCCTCCAGCGCGTCATCGGACGAATGGAAGGTGATGATGTCACCCACCTGGTAGGCCTGACTGTTGTCGGTATCGACGACGATAAACGAGTGCACGGGAATCGCCGGCTCCATAGAGCCGGTCAGCGTGCGCATAAAGCCATAGCCCATGATGGTGGGGATCTCGCCGGCGGGCGTGAACACCGTGCGCAGCAGCACCACAAAGGCGACCAGGATCACCACGGTCGCCAGCACGTTGATCACGCGGAGCACGTGCTTCATCACTTGTCGGCGTCCTTTGCGGAAGGCTCGACGTCAGTGGCGTCAGATGCCGAAACGTCGGTCTCATCTCCCTCAACGGTCGTGGCGACATCGCCCTCGGCGGCCTCTCCGCGCAAGCGAGCCAGCAGATAGCGCGACAGGCTGTTGCCCTCGGCACGGCGCTCGGCGCGGGCGCGATCGCGCTCGGCCTGTTCCAGCTCGTGCGCCAACGAGGCCAAGCGCTGCTGCATCTCCGCGCGGGCGGCCTCGAGCTCGCGCTCGTGCGCGGCCTTGGCGGCGGCGAGTTCCTGCTCAATACGCTCCCCTGCCTCGAGCTCAGCTGCAGCGATACGCGCGTCGGCGTCGGCACGAGCCTCCTCGGCGGCACGCGCGGCGGCATCGCGCTCGGCAGCGGCAGCGGCGACCTTCTCGCTGGCATCCACCGTAGCCTGCTCAACGGCAGAATCGGCGGCAGCACGGGCGGCGTCGATCGCAGCATCGGCGGCCTGCTGGGCGGCAGCAACCTTCTCCTCGGCCGCGGCAACGGTGTCGGCGAGCTTCTGCTCCGCCTCGGCCGCGGCGACGTCGGCAGTCTCCTGCGCGGCACGGGCATCGCGCTCGGCCGCCAGCCGCACTTCCTCAATCTGCAACTTGGCGGCATCCAGCTTGGCATGCACCTCGGCGAGCTCCTTGGCAGACGCCTCGCGCACGCCGGCAAGCTCGGCTGCGGCGGCGTCCTTGGCGGCCTGCAGCTCGGCAGCGTCGGCAGCCGTCTTGGCAGCCAAGGCTGCGGCAGACTCACTCTTGACCCGCGCGACTTGCTCGGCAGCAGTCTGCTCGGCAGCCGCGACCCTAGCATCTGCGTCGGCGCGGGCGACTGAGACCTCGGCATCGGCCTCGGCGCGCATCCGCTCAAGCTGAGCCGCCGCGGTCTCACGTGCTTCTGCAGCGGCATCCTCGGCAGCCTTTTTACCGGCCTCGACATCCTCCAGCGAGGCGCGCAGTTCCTCGACATCGGCCTCGGCAATCTGTGCGCGCTGCGTCAACGCCAGCTCGCGTGTCTTGGCCTCGTCCAGTTCATCTACCAGATCGTCGCGCTCATCGGTCAGCGCGTGCGCCTGCACTTTCCAGGACTTCAGCTGCCCCTGGAGCTCCTCAATCTGCTCGCGGGCCTCGGCCAGCGCCTGCTCGGCATCGAGCTGGGCCTGCGTGACCTCCTCTACAAACACACGACGAACCTCAACATCGGGCAGGTCGGGACTATCGACCTGCACCTCCTTGATCTCTTTAATAAACTTGGGCGCCACCGGCGCGTGTTGCACGCTCTCAAGCTCCTGCAGGTTGCGCTCGTCGTCGGTCAGGCTCTTAAAGACGGTGTAGTTGTTGATGAGGTTGGTGTACATCTGCACCATGTACTCGTCGTCGAACGCCAGCGCCTGCTGCTGCACGTCGATGTTGTAACCCACCTTGTCGTAGCGCTCCATAAACTGCCACAGCTGGTAGCACTTGCGGTAGTTGGGGTCTTTCATGATGAGGTTGGTGCGCTGAATGGGGCTGCGAACCGCACTGCAGCCGTTCATGATCTGGCAGAACGACGCGCCGCGCAGCGCCATGACCAGGCGGCGCACGCGGTCGATGCGCATAAAGACGTCCATGTTGTCAGCGTCGTTCTCGGCGAAGCTCTGACGGTTTTTGACCGTCATCTCCACGCTGTACTCGATCTCTTCGTACGCGTCGTCGATCTTACTGTGCATCTTAAAGCGGTTGCGGATCTCGTTGCCCGTCGACCAAAAGATCACGTCGGTACGCTTATCCACAAACGTCAGCAAGCGCTGAATCAGATGGTAGATAAAGCGGTTCTCGTACAGGTCGTACGTCTCGACGGTATTGACGTTGAGGATGCGCGTAGGGTGAACGCCGCCGTCCTCACTCGGCGCCAAAAACTGCGTGTTCTGGCTCAGATGACGGACGCTGTCGGCGCTGATCTTTTTAGCGAGCGAGACCGGCACCACCTCTTCCTCGGTGGTGATAAAGCGGCGCGGCTTTTCGATGATGGTGTTGATGGCGTCGAGCGAGTCCTCGATCATGCTGATCCATTCCTCGTCCACCACCTTGACGAGCTCCTCGCGCTGCTGTTCGATCGTGGTGCCCGAGGCCTGCGCCATCTCAAACAGATAGCGGAAGTAGCGGCTGTCCTCCTGGATGGGCTCCATCTGCTCGGAGAAGCTGGTATAGAGGTCCTGAATGGTCTCGGACATGGGTTACTCCATAGATTGGATCGATCGGAAAGGGGCGGGG
>NZ_QRJA01000001.1:0-60709 GCF_003471405.1 Collinsella sp. AM20-15AC | reverse complement strand
GGGGCGACATCACGCCCCCCCGCGCTTACGACATTAGTAGAAATTCTGGATCCGCTGCAGGTACATGACGGAATCGGGCAGACCGCCCTCGCCAAAGGTCTTCTCAATGTACTCGATCAGGCCCTTCATCTCGTCGCGCACAAAGCTCACGTTCATGGACTCAAACTTCTTGAGCACCTTGCGGGCGATGATGTAGTCCATGCCGCCCAGCTCAGTGCCGCCGCACGCCACGTACACGGGGATAAAGTCGTACATCTGCTTGATGATACGGTTACCAAAGGCCAGCTTAAAGCGGGTCTGCAGGTACTGGTCCAGCTTGTGCATCTTCTGGAGCAGCTCCTCGTCGATCACATACTCGACCTTGGCCTTTTGGAACAGATACTGCAGGTGGTCGGCCGTCACGTGCACGCGCTCGTGCGGCTCGCACTCAAACGCGTCGGCGCGCTCGTTGAGCTCGATGGGGATCGCACGGTCGTACACCTTGTCCGTGATGGTAAAGGTGGAGTCGTCGTTGTTGGCCGTGCCGATAAACCACAGGCTGTCGGGAATGGTGAGCTTGCCGTCGTGCAGACCCCTGGGATCGGCGGCCCACTGGGTGGGCACCAGGTCGAGCACCCACTCGTCGTGGCTGGGCATCTCGAGCACCGACAGGATCTCGGCAAAGTAGTACTCCACGCGGGCGAGGTTCATCTCGTCGAGCACGATCATGGACGGGTCCTGGCGAAGGCCCGCCTCATACACGGCGCGGAGGAACTCGGTCTCGTTAAAGCGCTTGGAAAACTCGTTGAAGTAGCCCAGCACCTCGGTGCGGTCGCGGAAGCTCGGCTGCACCGAAACGATGGTCGCGGGGTTGTCCAAGTAGCGGCTAAAGCTGTAGGGCAGCGACGTCTTACCGGTACCCGAGATGCCCTCCAGGATCAGCAGCTTGGAGGCGGCCATGCCGGCCACAAAGCGGCGGATGACCTCAGGCGTGTAGTAGAGCTTCATCTGGCTGCAGGCGAACGCGCGGAAGCTGTCGACAAAGTCCTCCAGCGAGATGGCATCGTCGTAGGCCGGCGATTCCCAGTCGCGGTACTTAAGGTCCACAAGGGACAGCTTGGGGAAGCGGTTGGCCTGGGCGATCTCTTTTTCCTCGGCAAGGGTCTTGGCCTCAACGGTGGCCTTGGCCATGGCGGCCGCGGCATCCTTGACGCCCTCGCCATCGAGCGCGAGCGACGCGTTGCCCGACATGACGGCCGTCGCCGCAGCGCCCTCGCCAGCAGCCGCACCGGCGCCCGCGGCGGCGCCCACCACGTTGCCCACCGTGGGCAGATGGTCGTCGGCCAGGGCCGAGGCGCCCACGTACGGAATCTGCTTGGTGCCGCCCATGGCATTGACCTTGAGCGCCAGCAGCTTGTTCTTCTCGTCCATGAGGTCGAGCACCTGCTTGTTCAGGCGGCCGATCTCGCGATAGAGCGCCTTGTTGGACGTGTCGTCGCGATGCAGGCGACGGTTGATGCGGTAGTGGTGGATCAGAATGGCCACGATCAGCACGGGGACTGCGATGAGCATGGCAAACAGAATGACCGCGCCGATCTTGCCCACCAGGTCAAACGTGGTGAAGTAGGTCATAAAGATGTTGAAGTACTCAACCCAGCCAAACACCAGCAGGTTAAGGATGGAGCTCACGACGGCAACGACGTTGTAGACGACCTTTGCCAGTAGCTCCCAGGCAAATCCCAGAAACTCACTCACCGTCGGTACCCTCCTGCTTGGTCGCGCTCATCGCCGCCTCGGCCTCGGCCTTCAGACGACGGGCTTCCTCGAGCTTGGCCTCGGCCTGGGCAAGCTGCTCGGCGGCGTTATCGGCCGTGACGGTAGTGTCACCCTTGCCCTCGGCGTCCACGATGGCAGCCGCGGCGGCCAGGCGGTCCTCCTCGGCCATAGCGCGCTTAAGGTTCATGCCCACCACGATGAGGTGATACACCTGGTAGATAAAGAACAGCAGCATGGGCAGCACGATCACAATGAGGAAGCCCATGGAGCTGGACAGGAAGTCCATGACCTTGCCCATCTGCGGCAGCGCGAACACGTACTTGCCCACGATATCGCCGTCGCTGATGATGTGCGTATCGGCCACGTCGTTGTTATCGCCCTTGGTGGTAAAGCTGCGCATGCCGTTGACCTCGTCGATGGCGGCGATGCGGTGCGTGTTGAGCGCGTACTCGTTGTCGATAATGGTGTGGAACGTCACGATGTCGCCCACCTCGAGCTTGGAGGTGTCGCACTTTTTGATGACGATGAGGTCGCCCTTGTTAAACGTGGGCGCCATGGAGTCGGACTGTACGGCGAGCGGGGTGAAGCCGGCGATGTCCGAGACGCTGCCGTCCTCGCGCGTGGCGAGCGTGGTAAACGCGTACAGGGCCGCCACCAGGATGATGATCCACATGACGACGCTCAGTGCGATGGATGCGGCCTTTTTAACAGATTGCATGATGTCCCTTACTACCGTGTCTGACTAGGTCGTGCGCGGCCCGATGGCCGCCGTGCATATCTACTGTTCCTCGATGCCCTCAAAGCGCATCGAAACCGAATAGTTAGCTCCCTTTAGCATATTAGTGCAATTTGGGTCCGTTCCCTCGAGCCATATGCGAACGGTTACCGGCTTGTCCGTATCTTTTATTAGGTCGAACATGTCGCTGGCCGCGTTCGCTACTCCCGAGTCGAGCCCAAAGACGGTGGCCGAACCGGACGAGCCCCCGCCTCCGTTGGGGTTGTAGACCCAGGTGTGGCCGTCGGCGGTAAAGCTCATGCGCATGGCGCTGGCCATGCCCTGCGTGTCGGAGCTAAATCGCGTGCCGGACGCGCCACCGTCGCCGTCCTGCCCGGTCAGGCGAACGCGCAGGTCCGTACTGCTCATAAAGTGCAGCGTGAACTCCAGGTAGACACCGGTGGCGGGGTCAGCGGTGGAGCCGTCCTCGAAGGTGAAGGTCTGGTAGTCGCTCGTGGTGACGGGTTTGAGCTTGGATGCGTCGATGTCCACGCCCTTTTCGCTGGCGATGCGTGCCGAGATCTGGTCGAAGCCCAGGCTGTGGACGTATTCGTCGAACGTGGCATGCTCGTCCAGGTCAAAGCGCAGCGAACCGTCGGCGTTGGCGTCGATCATGAGCATGCGGGTTTTGGCGCTATCGGCGATGGAAAACCAGGCAAAGGTTGCCATAGCTATCGCCACCAGGGCAAACAGTACCAGTACCACGGTGGTGGTGAGCTTGCGGCGCAGGTCGGTGTCGGCGGGCGCGGCGGCGTTGGGCTTGCCGGTGGCGGGCGTGCAGTTGGCGGCGGGTTGCTTACGCGTCATGGCTACTCACCGTCCAGGGTCGCAAAGAGGGCCAGGTGCAGGGTGCCCGGGTCTTGATGCAGGTAGTCGGCGCTATCGGGGTCGGTGCCCTCGATGTAGTAATAGATGTCCAGGCGATAGGTCTGGCCAAGCCCCAGTGTGGCGAGCGTGTTTTGTGGGCGCTCGGCCGTCTCGCTCGTGTCCAGCGTAAAGGCGGCCGGGTCCTGTGTCACGTTGGCACCGCAAGCGAGCTGGCCGTTTTGCCAGCCCAGGAGCATGCCCTCGGTGTAGCCCGCCAGGCCTGCAGGGACAGTCGCCGGGTGCTCGGCGCGGTGACCACTATCGGAGCCGTCGAGTTCAAAGATGTTGGTGGCAAGCACCTGGTTGCCGCTCGAGATCTTTATGCCCACGCGAGCCGCGCGCAGCAGCTCGGCATCGACACCCTGGGGAACCAACGACTCGGCCAGATACAAGCTGACCTTACCCTTTACTTTGCTGGCGCCCGTTCCGGTAATGGTGGGGCGCAGATTGATCCAGCCGTGGTAGAACGCGGAGCCGTTGTCTTTTGCCTGCTCAAACACCGTGGCATCGCCGGCGGAGTTGTTTTGCGCGCAGGCAGCAAAGCCGTTGAGATCGAAGGTCGAGACCGGATAGAGCGTCACGGCGCCAGTCGCATTGGAAGTCAGGGAAACATCACCCTGCTGCGACCAGCTGCCGCGATCGGCGTCGCCCAGCTCCAGCACCAGCTTGGACGTGTCGCTGTGCACGCTCACCGAATTGGTGTTGACCTTCATGTTGTTGGTAAACCAGGCGTAGGTCGCGGCGCCCAAGGTGGCGGCGAGCGCCACCATAACGAGCGCGATGTAGGCACGCGCGTGGCGAGCGTGGCGGCGGGCGGCAGCGCCCTCGAGGACCTGGCACTCGGCGGCTACGCTGGAGGGAACCGCGGGGCTCTCGCTCTGGGTTTTGGCCTCGCAGCTATCTGCTGGCATGCGCTTCTGATCTTTCACGTCGCTCGCCCCCTTACGCCTTGGCCGCAGCAAAGGCAAGCTGCAGCACCACATCGCGGGCCTGGGCCTCGTCGATGCAATTGGCGTCGCAGCCTTCCATGTATACAACGTAGCGAACGCTTGCCACCTCGTTGGCGGCCAGCGTGCAGATGGGCGTGGCGCCCGCGCGCGGCGTGGGCGTGTCACCGGTGCCATCCAGGCTGTAAGAACTAATAGCGCGGGCCGGGTCGGCGGTGTAGCTCCAGCCCGAGGCGGCACCCGCTACGACCGCGCCGTCCTGCGCCGTGGTGCGCCTGTTGGTGGCGCCTGCGGTATTGCCCAAGTCGTCACAGGTAAAGATATGCGTTTGCGTGCCCGACGCAGTCGTGATCACCAAGCCCAGGCGCAGTGCGGCCAGCAGCTGCGGGTCGCTCGTCATGCCCATCTGGCCCTGGTACAGGTACACGTTGAGCGCGCTATCGCTGCCCTTAAGGTACAGCGTGCCCGAAAGGACGTAGTCGTCCAGCTGCGCAGTGCAGTCGGCATAGTCGGTCGTGATACCCGCGGCATTTTGGAAGGTGCCGCGCCAAAAACGGGAAAGGTCTGCCGTCGAGATGGGATAGAGCGTTTTGTCGGCGGCGGCAAGCGTTGCCGTTGTGTCCCAGGGCCCGTTGGCCGAAAGGCCAATCTGCAAGTCGGAGCCCTCGTCGCTTACCGTGTGCGCCACGGGCGTCACGTTGGTGTAGCGCGAATTGCTAAACCAGGCGTAGGTGGCGGCGCTCAGGGCGGCCACCAGCACCAGCATCCATGCGGCCGCAGCAACCATGCGACGGCGCGAGCTTAGGACATCTTTGATGTTCGATGCACTCATCCCTGGCCCCCTTACGAACGCTTGCCGGCAAAGCGCAGCGCCAGCGATTGCAGGCTGGTGGTGGCCAGGTTGTTGGTGCAGTCGGGGTCGCAGCCTTCCAGCCACACGTACACATCCACGCGCACGGGCGTGCTGCGGTTGGTGCCCTCGGCCGCGGCGGGCAGGCTGCAGATCTTGGTCGTGGCCTGCTTAAGGCTCACTACGCCGGTGTCTTCGTTGTAGTCGCAAAAGTTTGCGCTGGTAAGCTGATCAAAATGAACCGTTGTTCCATCGGAGCGGGTGCTGTCGAGCACCAGGTGATTCTGCTCGTTCTCGCCGGCATCCTTGCCGTCGAGCGTGTTGTAGCGCGCCTGGGGATTGCGCTCGCCCGAGACCTCAAAGATGTACTGGCCCGTAACGGTATCGCCCTGCCCCGGCGCATAGGTAACCAGGCCCACCCGCAGAGCGGTAGAGATGGGGTTTGCCGTGTCCTGCTCGGTAAAGTCGATGCCCGACAGGTACACGTCGGTCGCGGCCGAGTTGGTGGCCAGGTACAGGGAAGTCTTGTAGTAGTCGGAATGCTCGGCGGCGCCAAACATGCTGGCAAAGAGCGAGTCCTGGGTGGTTTCGCCGGTAAAGCCCGTTACCTTTTGGAAGCCGTTGAGCACGTTGTCGGTCGAGACGGGATCGAGCAGGCCCGAAAAGCTCAGGCCGGCGTTGGTTTTGTATTCGCCGTCGTACTCGTTGGAGATGAGGAAGGTCACGCCCGTGCCCGCGGCCATCTTGACGTCGGTGATGTGGCGGTTGGCGTTGTAGATGTACCAGGCATATGTTACGGCTCCGGCAGCAGCAAGGGCCACCAGCAACGTGGCGAGCATGCGATTGAACTGTTTTCGCAGCGAGCGTGCGTCCGACATGCCCCTCCCCCAGATGCCGTGTTGTAAACCGCCTGGACATCATTTGCCCATAATGGAGTTATTTTACGCGAACGTGCAGTTCATCGGGGGTACAAACGGAATATTTCGCGTGCCCTTCGCGCTGCATCGGGGCGGATAGGGTCGCAAATCGCCGCTTTTTAAAAAATAGTTCTTGCCACTGGGCGGGAGCTCCGTTATATTATTTCCTGCGCACTCGCGCACCCTTGATCGGGCGTTTAGCTCAGGGGGAGAGCGCTTCCCTGACACGGAAGAGGTCAGAAGTTCAAATCTTCTAACGCCCACCAAATGTTCGCAGCTCAGAGGCTTCGCCTCTGAGCTGTTTTGTTTTACGCCACCAAGTCAAACGGACGCCGCGGCGCCCAAAGCCGCCTCAACAACGCCAGCAACCACCCCAACCAAGCCCAAAGCCGCCCAAACAACCCCAGCGAGCGCCCCGATCAGGCCTGAATGGGCCTCGCAGCCATATCCGGGCGACCCCCGCAAATCGAAGGTGAATGGTTTCCCGCGAAGTGAACGAGCCAAAACAAACCCCCGGAACATCGACACTTTTGGCGGTTCATTTCCTGCAGCTTTGTCGTTAGAATCCTGCGATTTTGGCGCAAAAAAGTGTGGATGCTTCGGGGGTCCAAAAACACTCGTTCACTTTACGGGAAACCATTCACCTTCAAAACGGCAGCACCCCTTCGCCGTCAAAGGCCCACTTACCAATGCTGACGCGCCTCAATAACGGTCTGCCAGAGCTTAAACCGCTTTGTCTCGACGCGCGCCCGTGCCAAATATCGCGCTTCCTCGGTCATGGGCTTGTTAAATATGGGCCGCTTGCGACGATGCAGCTTCCGTCGGACGCGTTCGCACAGGCGAACGAGCTTTTCGTAGTCGCTCGCCTGGTCAGTCGTCACCGTAAAGTACGCGACCCCATTGAGCATCTGCAGCTCGTTGCGGCGCTCGGTATCCTTGTGGATTTTCTCGCTTCCATCATGGATGGCGTCGCTGTCGTAATCAACCAGCGCGGTAAGCACCTCGGGCAGCAAGCCAGCCCTTACTTTATCCAGGCCCAACTCAGCTTTCGCCGTAAGCGTGATGTCGGGCGTGCGCTCCAACACGCGCAGTTTGCGGTTGCGCCCATCGTTGTAGCCGTCGCGAATGAAGTACTTCTTGTTCAGCTCGGCCTTGCCCAGTGCAAGCCCGCCGTAATGCGCAGGCAGCGACATAAACATGCAAAGCCCCGACTCCCTTGGAGACCGTGAGCCCTCTTCCACGTACGGAAGCAACGCCTTCGCCTTAGCGGCGCCTCTCACCTTTGATGCCCGGTCAAGGTACGCCGCGATGAGCTCCTTAGTCGTGAGCCTGCCATCGCGCATGCCCGCATCCCTGCTTGTTACCCCACCGGGAGCAAGGTTATCCAGCCGGTAGTCCGATGTCATGGCATAGCCGGCGTAGATGGCCGCCGCCGCATCGCCATCGTGCGCGGCCTGCAAAAACGCCAGCTCGGGAGAGCACACGTACGCATCCAGGTCGCCCATCCAGTGGCCCAGCGAGATAAACGAACCCGCCGGGAGCTCGTTGGTGCACAGGTGCGTCTTAACATGCTTGCTCCGCCGACGGTCGGCGCGCGACGGCACCAGCAAATCCAGCGTTTGGATCCCCAGGTCATAGCGATCGATAAACTCCTGCGCCTCTTGGTCACAGAGCGCGCAGGCACCCGCGATCGACACGACCTCTGGCTCCGAATCCCCAAAGCGCGGGTTCGGGATGTGCGCCAAGAGCGCCAGCGCAGCGTTATGTGAAACGATAAAGTAGCTCATGGCGCAAAGGTAGCACGCGCGTCGGCGGCCGTTAGCGGTCCTGCCAAGTTATCGGCAAACGACCGGCGGATTTTTGCCGCGACGCGTCCAAAGTGCTCATTCGTCGACGTCTAGCTGCAAATCCGTCAAGCTTTTGGCAAGGTTGCCGCTCAACTGACCAAAATCTGACCATTTGCTTGCCCATTTGCTTGACGGCGCGCCCTCGCCAAAATGCTCCGCGACTTCTCAGGCGGTCGAAGTGCTCGTTTAGCGACCACACACCCACTGCTGGGGTATCCTTGGAGCACATGCACCGCAAGCCGCACAAAGGAGCCGCCATGCGCACCGAGCTCGATGTTCCCTTTTCGCACAAAGACAAGGCCAAGGCCCTGGGCGCCAAGTGGGACCGGGTCAAGAAGATCTGGTACGTGCCCGATGGCGTCAACCCCGAGCCCTTTGCCGCGTGGCTGCCCGGCGTTGATCGCTCCGACCCCAGCGCGCCCTACATCTACCTGGTGCTGGGCAAGCGCGAGTGTTGGAAGTGCCACGAGCAGACGACGGTCGCGGCCTTTGGCATTCCGTATTGGGCGACCGAAGACTCGGGCAGCGAGGCTGCGCCCGGCGATGCGCGCGCCATGGACGACGCGGGTCACATTGCGATCGACACCGCCCACGCCAACGCCATAGCCATCGTCCCCGCGCTGGGCTGCGTGCCGGCCGAGCTCCGCGACTACCTGCGCGAGCGCTGCGGCTACAAGCCCACAACGTCGCGCACCACTAAGACCGTATCGCTCGCCAGCACCTGCACCGGCTGCGGCGCGCTGCAAGGCAGCCATTACCTGTTCGAGGAGCCCACGTCGCCGTTTGCACTCACAGCCATCAACAAGCTGCCCGCACTGGAGTTCGTGCGCGTGGAAGTCGCCGGCGTCTACGGCATCCCCGACAGTCAGGAAAACTTTGACCAGGCGCTCTTCACCTGGGCCCGCGACCACCACACCCAGTTCCACAAGACCCTGTGCGAGGGGATTTACCTGTAGGGCAAAACTCGAAAATCGAGTCCAGTTATCCTCGAAAATCGAGTGTGAAAATCCTCGAAAATCGAGTATGATTATCCTCGAAAATCGAGTATGCCCAGATAGCGAGGTTTATCTAGTTATGATTTCTTATGGTTCGGAACGACCTAAATCCTACCGTCCTCGCCTTTTGGACGAGCGGTTGCAAACACTGCTCCAGATATTTGGGGCTGTCGAGATTCGGGGCACCAAATGGTGCGGAAAATCATGGACCGCGCTTGCATTCGGCGAGAGTGTCATCCATCTTGACGACCCAAACGTAAAGTCGTTGGTCGAAGCCGATCCTTCGCTCGCCCTTCAGGGCAATAAGCCGCACGTCATCGACGAATGGCAGGAGACCCCCGCAACATGGGATGCCACGCGCCGCGCCGTAGATGCATCCGGCGGCGAGAAGGGCCTCTTTATCCTCACTGGATCGTCAACGCCGGCTAAGAATTCTGTTACCCACAGCGGCGCCGGTCGCATAGCGCGTCTCGACATGAGCACCATGACGCTTTGGGAACGCGGACTTTCGACGGGGTCCGTTTCGCTGAAAAACCTATTCGATGGATCATTCGAACCTTCCGCCTATACAGGTTCGCTCTCGATGCTGGCCAACGCAATTTGTTGCGGGGGATGGCCGGCGCTTGTCGGAGCGAGCCCCCAGATGGCCGCAGAGGTCGTTAACCAGTATCTCGATGCCATGTACGAAGTCAGCGTTCCGCAAAAAGGGGGCGTGGGGTCTACGGCGCGACACATCGTGTCCTCGCTCGCGCGCAACGTTGCGACATCTGCCACGCTCAACACCATTGCGGCAGACGCCTCGTTGGGCGACAGCGATGCCCAGCCGGCAACTTCAACCGTAGCGTTTTACCTCGACATGTTGGAGAGCATGTATGCGATCGTAAATCTGCCCGGTTGGGATGCGCCCGTCCGCGCCAAGTCTCGCCTGCGCACCAAGCCAAAACGTTATTTCGTCGACCCCTCCATTCCCGCAGCCGCACTCGGAATGAACCCCGAGAGGCTCCTTGCAGACGGCCAAACATTTGGCCTGCTTTTTGAGTCTCTGTGCATTCACGATCTGAGCGTCTACACCTCGTGCCTGCCCGGCTCGTATCCGGGCTCACTCCACTACTATGGCGACTCCGACGGGCTTGAAGTCGATGCCATCATCGAGCTGAACGATGGCCGCTGGGCGGCAATAGAAATCAAGCTCGGCGAATCCAAGGTAAGCGACGGAATCCACAACATCGAACGCCTACGTCGCAAGGTCGCCCTGAACCCTGCCGCACGCAACCCACAGCCGGAGTTCTGCGCCGTCGTCACCGCGACCTCGCCCTTCTGCCGCTACGATGCCGAACACGACGTCTACGTGTTCCCCATTGGAGCGCTGCGGGCATAGCGCGCCGCATGTCGGGCCAGTTGCTTTCTTGACTGGCGATTGGACCATCGAAGCTACGGCTCCGCCTCGTCATAGGTGATGGCGGGGCGGAGCCGCAATCTGCAATATCAACGCCATAAACGGAACGCTACCGAGAATGCAATGCGAAATTGCTACAACCCCAGGATGTGCTCCAGATAGCTCTTGTTGAACCAGAACGATTGCCTGGTCATCCAGCGCCCATCCGGCAGCTCGTAGGCGTTCTTTGCGATATCGCCGATTTCAGTTCCATCGGCGAATCTGTACGCAGCTTTCGACGTATGCGGGCGAACGTGAACGATCGGGTTGTCCGCCATACCGGGCAGATTGTTGGTCACCTTGAGCTTTCCGCTTGCATCCCGATACGGATTGAGCTCAACACCCTTGCTAATGACCTTTCGCGTCTCATCCCAGCAAGCCTTTGCGGGACCCTCGATTTCGTTTGCCGGCATTGCCCAGAATAGGCAGCGGTCAAGGCGCCACTCCCCCTCGTGGTCCTCACGGAACACGACAAAGAAGAAACGGTTGGTCTCAAGGCGCGCACGGAAGGAAGACGTTTCCCAATCCTCGTTGATTAGCTGCTTAAACTCAAACGGAGGGAAGGACATTGCCTGCTCGATGTGGCCATTTTTATTAACGCGAACAGTTCGAACGGAAATCCCCGCCTTAACGAACTCCTCGGCGGCATTGCTTTTAATACCGAGCATACGATAAACGAGCGTTGTCCATTGCGCTTTATTGCCCGTGTACTCCAACCCGTACTGCTCCGCAATTTGGCGATCGGTTTCGCCATAGTGACGCTCGATAAGACCAGTTACGCAGCTTTCGAAATCCGTGGACTCGTCCGCAGCCCGAACGATGCTCTCGCCAACACGCGGGGCACCGAGCACGTAGGTATGAAGCACGTAGTCCATATACGAGCGCTTGAGTGAAAAGGCGCGACGCTTTGCGCGGCGGCGTTCAATCTCGCCTGTATCGGTATTGAGATGCTCGTAATACTGGTCAACCCACATCGTCGCTTCGGTTGCGCCCTTTGTGCAGGCGCCCAAGTAGGTCGTCATACCCTCCGACAGCTCATCCGCGCGACCATCCTGAATGTACGAAATGATCTTCTCGTAGTCGGCGCGAATGATTTTCATGTCCTCTTCGGGCAGATGAACCATAACTGCACGCTCAATGCGCTGGTCGTATTTGTCGATCGAGCGGTCGCGGCCGTAGTAGATAAGCAGGATATTGCTGAGCTTGGTCTTAAGATGCGAACTATCGTAATCGAGTGACACCGGGCAATCGTAAGGAATCATCGTCAGAACGAGGCGCTCGCCGGCAGATTTGCGACCGTTCTTGAGCACATCGAAGCACGTTGCCTTGAGTTCGACGCCTGCCTCGGGAAAATCCGGCCGATCATCGCTGTTGGCCTTGTAGCCAAAGTAACGCTCCTCGATAAGGGTTCCCATGCCACCCTTGTACTTCTTGGACCCGAAGTCCTTGGGCGCACTCTCCCCCTCCGGCGCAATGCCAAGCTCAAGAATATCGCGAAACGTCATGCCGTCAAGATTAGCAGCATAGCGTTCAATGCTTGAGGGGTCAGAAAAATCAGTATCGTCAAGCATGCGCTTGAAATCGAGGTGCTTCTTTGACATGGTGTACCTCCGAAAGTCGCCGTTAGCCCCATGGTAGTTCAGAGCAGCATTTTCCTCCATGAAATTGAGGGCTTGATCTTGTCCGCTCGATCGGTTATTGTTGTGAGCACCATAAACGGACACAGCAGCGATTGGAGAAACGTGTCTGAGATTAACATTGCCGAGCTTTTTGCGGGCGTCGGCGGATTTCGGCTGGGCCTCGAAGGCTATGCCGACCCGCGTCATCCCGAGTTTTACATGAAGCCCGCCGGCCCCTTCCATACCATTTGGGCCAACCAGTGGGAGCCGCCCGGAACCAAGTCCCGTCAGTTCGCAGCCCGTTGCTACATGGACCGCTTTGGCGAAGATTCCGTTGTCAACGAAGATATCAATAAGGTATTGGAGCAGGCTGAGGCCGGCGAGATTGAAATCCCCGACGTACAAATGGTCGTCGGCGGCTTCCCCTGCCAGGACTACTCTGTTGCACGTCCGCTCAATCAAGCGCACGGTATCGAAGGCAAGAAGGGTGTCCTTTGGTGGGACATCTATCACTTTCTCGAGATGAAAAAACCCCGCTTCGGTCTCTTTGAGAATGTTGACCGTTTGCTCAAGTCGCCCGCATCTCAGCGCGGTCGCGACTTCGCCATCATCTTGAGCTGCCTCGCCGATCTCGATTACACCGTCGAATGGCGTGTGGTCAACTCTGCGGAATACGGCTTTCCCCAGCGCCGCAAGCGCGTTTACATCTTCTGCGAGAAGAACGCCAGCAAGGTCGATCTTGCCGATCGCATGCGTAACGGCGTTATGGCAAAGGCCTTCCCCGCTATCTATCCTAACGAAATGGCCGAGCTCGATGTCCTACCTGATCCTTACGAGAACTCGACTCGCTTTGGCGTTGGTCAAAAGACATCGCAGTTCAAAAACGCTGGCGTCATGCAGGGCTGTCATGTTCTGACGTGCGACTTCACTGAGGACTATCACGGCGAGCGCCGCGTGCTTGGCGATGTGCTTGTCGATGAGGCACTTGTTCCAGAGCAGTTCTACATCTCTGACGAAAAGCTTCCCGACTGGCGCTACCTTAAGGGCAGTAAGCGCGAAGAGCGCACCAATAAGAAGACGGGCTTTACGTACACGTATTCCGAGGGAGCCATGAGTTTCCCGGATGCCATCGATAAACCGAGCCGCACGATTCTCACGGGCGAAGGCGGGACGGGAGCCAGCCGTTTCAAGCATGTCATCGAGTGCCCCGACGGTCGTTTCCGTCGCCTTGTCCCCGACGAGCTCGATCAGCTCCAGGGATTCCCGAAGGGCTGGACCGACACCGGCATGACCGATGGCCATCGAGCCTTTTGCATGGGTAACGCCCTGGTCACGGGTGTCCCCCATCGCATCGGCGAGGCCATGGCTGAGGTGTACGGGTTGTAGCCAAACCGCTTTTTGGCATAAACAAACGAGGGCCAGTTCAAGACTGAACTGGCCCTCGTTTTCTATTCAAACTACTGTAGCGCTTGTACTACTTGGAATCAGGAACGATGCCGACCAAGCTTACGGTGACGTCAAAGGTCGGAGCAGCGGTGTTCTTGTCCTGCTCGGACCAGTTTTGACAGTCGGAGTCGGTGCCTTCCATCCAGATGACAATCTTCATGTTCGTGCCGTTGTAGCCAACACCCTTTGCGATGGCTCGCGGATTTGCTCCAGCAGGTTTGGAATAAGAGCCGCCCGATCCAGTGGCGGCCCAATCGCCGCCGTTCTGGTCAATTAGGGTCGCGCCGGCAACATGCGCGTACGACGGCGCTTGGGTCGTCGTTCCTTCAGCTGCGACGCAGCTCCAACCGGTCGTTGAGGAGGCGTCGTTGCCATGCTCAGTAGTCGAAGGTTCAACGGGAGCATAAACGACTTTAAGTTCGTCATTGATAACAATGCCGACGCGCAGGCTGCCTTCGATCTTGTCAAACCACTCCTGCGTTGCATTGTCGGTAGGCTTGATGGTGACAGGATTCGTGCCGTCTAGATAAACATCCGCGATGCCCGTGTTCGTCACGGTGTAGAGGGTGTAGTCAGCGGCAACGTAGGCATAATAGGAATCGGTACCGCCCGCCAGCGCGTACTTGCCGCTAGCGTCCGTGTTGGCCTTCTGGTAGCTGGAGACATCGGTGCCCTGCCAGGACTTGGGAACAAACCAAGACTTTGCATCGTTCGTCGATGAAGGGCTGATTTCGTGACCCGTGGAGCTTGCAGTGGTCTGCTTGTCCGAACCGTCATGGGTAACGTCATTACCCTTAGCGATCTGAAGAACCATACCGTTCGCCTGAGCGGAGATGGTACTCGTATTGGCGTGAACTCTATTGTTCGCAGCAAACCATGCGTAGGTAGTCGCAGAAAGCGCCACCGCCGAGACGACGACGGTCAACGCCGCCCCAACAAGCTGAACCTTAAGCTTCTTTACTGAATCGTGCATACCCGTCGCCTCCCTTCGTTAAGGAAAAGGGCAGGATCCCGGGCTGGGAACCTGCCCTTCGCAAGCCATAAATCGTAGCTGCGATTACTTGTTGTCCGCAGTTGCGGTGAAGAACACTGTCGCCTTTGCAGTGGCGGTCAGCTTGTTATCCTGCAGGTTCCTCGTGGTGACCCTGGCATCCTTGCCCTCGTAGTAGAGGTACACGTGAACTGCGGTGTCCAGCTTTGCGGTAACGTCGCCAAGAGATACGGTTGCGGCGTTGCTGGTATCAGAGGAAAGCTTGCACTCGTAATCTGCGCTATCGGCCTTCTGCCCGTAAACAACCCAAGCGGTGCCGTCAGCATTAGTGACGAGCACGCGAAGTGCCTTAGCAAGCTCGGAGTTCGACGTAGAGTCCTTCGCGACCGTGACCTTCTCGACCTGAAGGCCAGTAAGATTCTGGCCCTTAGAGCTGATGTTGTAGTCCTGCTGAAGAATGTAGTCACCTGCGAGCGCAGCGGCAGTGGAGCCAGCGTTTGCGGTCCCAGTCGGATCCTTGCACTCGACAAGGGAGCCGCTAAGGGTGCCATCATCAAGCGTAGTGCCAAAGCCAGTCATCCAAGTGCCCTTCTTTGTAGCATCTTGCTCACCGTATGTAGCAGGATAAAGAGGCTTGGTTGTGACCTCAGTTTTGACCGAGGTGGTATCGACCGCATTGGCGCCCGTCGTGCCATTTGCAATCGTCATGTATGCTGCGTTCGACTGAGCGGAGATCGTGCTCGTGGTGGCGTCGACTTTGCTGTTCGTCACAAACCATGCGAAGGTGGCGGAGCCGAGGGCTACGGCTGCCACCAGCACCATGGCGATGGCGGCGCCCATCTGCTTCTTTAATGCCTTGGTATCCATACGGACCCCTTTCTTTCCCCATTCGTCCCAGATGACCCTCGAGAAGCCCGGAAGGGGAGCCCGTGCTTTCGTGTTGGATGTTGCTTGCCCATCCTTAAAATTTGGATTTGAGAATACCATATTTCTTACGATTTCCTTATGAGTTTTCGGGGGCCTACGATCCGTCAGATTCATAGGCCTACCTTGGGCTAGGTATGGAACTGCGCAAACGCCGTTCACTCTATTTGGCCACGCTCTCCCGCTGGGTCATAAGTCCCTCTTAAGGCTTGCCGCCGCAGCGCCATGCCAGCACATACCTACACCCCTCACCGAGCTTTGCCCTTAGCCCTTCCCCACTCGCTATACTGGTGCAGAACGTGTATTTTTGCCTGCTTAGCGGGCTATTTGTTGGGAGGGCCCCATGGCTGCCGCCAATCAACCCAAGGGAAGCGTTTCTGCCGGATCGATCAAGCCGGTGACGCGCAAAGCCGTTCGCTGCCAGCGCGAAGTCGCCTGGTTGGTCACGCAGGCGGCCGGCAAGCTCGTCGCCACCACCGATGACGTCAACGCCCCCACGCCCAGTTTTGTGCTGGCGGCGGCGTTGTCGTACACCCGCGAGCAGGAGCGGGCCGCCCAGGACGACGGCCACGCAATCGACTACGAGGCCGTCATGGGTCCCGACCTTGCGAGCTTTTGTGCGGCCGCGGGACTGCCCGCAGCACCCAACGCGCTTTCGGACGCGGGCTACATGTTTACCCTCTCGGGCGCGGACCTCATCCGCGATGTTTACGCCTACTGTGGCGACCTGGGCGAACGCATGGGTGACGCCGCGCAGGTCAAACCGGGCTACGCGATCAATCTCGCGCTGCGACTGTTCCTGCTGGATGCCGCCGCGGGCAACGGCGGCACCTCTAACGACAACGACTCTGTATAGCAAAAGCGCCGGGCCGGGAATTCAATCCCGGCCCGGCGCTTGTTCGTTCTACTTGTCCCCGTCCCCTGCGGGTGAGTTCTTTTGGTTGCGACGGTTGCTCCACGTCACGTTGTGCTCCTTGTAGTAATCGGGCGCCTCGTTGCCGCTCGCGCTAATGGGGTCGTTGCCAGTCAGGGTGTCGGCAATATCCTGCACGAACTTAACGAACAGGCTCGAATCGTCGGTCTCAGACGAATCGAAATCGAAACCGAACTCCACCGCGCCGCCGATGATCTTGTCCACGCACTCCGGGTCGTCGCCGTCCAGCCAAATGACCACGGTGTACTTGTCCACGTCGCCCACGCGGAAGTTCGCGTGGCTAATGGTCGTCACCACGTCTTTGGACGCAAACGGCTCGGTGTTGGGCTCGGGATTGCCGTCGGCCGCGGCAGCCGCGTAGGTGATGGGCTTGCCGTTGCGATACACCCGCACGCGCGCCGCCTTCTCCACGCCCTTGCTGGCGCTGACCACCTTGAGCTTGGCGCTGTAGCCCAAATCGGTCTTGCCGGCGTTGCGGATATAGAAGGTGTACGCCACGTAGTTCTTGCCGTTGTGGCTGCCGTCGACGCTATCCAGGTTGTCGGGCAAGTCGTCGGCGGCGATATTGGTGCCGTTGTCCACGGCGTCGGCCGCCAGGCGCGCGGTGGCGTTGTTAAAGTCGCCGTTGTCGGCAATGGCCACGCCGCGGCGGAACAGCTCCAGGCGGTTGAGGTTGATGGTGAAGTTGCCCATGTTTTCCTGCATAAACGACAGGGCGAACAGCACGCCAAAGGCAAGCGCCAGCACCACGAGGGCCTTTTGCAACTTGTCCATGCGCAGCAGCGCCGTGCCGATGCGCTCCATGCGACGCTTGGGCATGTACATGGACACGACCGCGTCGGGGTCGATGTCGTCGAGGTCCTGGTCGGCCAGCGCCTGCTCCAGCTCCTCGATGCGCACCACGCCGCGCAAGTCGCGCTTGGGTTTGGGCTTGCGCTTGGGCTTGGGCTTGCCGAAGCGCTTGCGGGAGGTGGGAGGCTGATCGAGGGCGGAGTCCTCGCCGGGCGCGTTCTCGGCATTGGCGGCGGGCGCGTCTGCCGACGTGTCCACGGTCTGGCGCTCGGCCTGGCGCTCGGCCAAATTATCGGCCACGCCCTCGGCTTGGTCCTGCGCCAAATCCTCGGCCAAATCCTCGGCAGTTTGATCTTTGTTGTCGTTACGCTTGAACAGTGCCATGGCGATCAGATCTTATATTTGGTGCGAATGTAGCCGACGTATTCTTTGACGAGCTCGCGCTCCATGTCGTCGGCGTAGCGAAACTGCAGGCCGCAGACGTTGCGGTACAGGCTGCCCTTGGGCGCGCGGCGCACCCAACACACGATGCCCAGCTGCTCGGGCAGCTCGTGGCGCTCGCCCTGCAGGCGGATCGTGGGCATTTGCACGGCCAGGGCCTCGCCCACATCGGGATAATCGTTGAGGTAGACGGCCAGGCCGCCGGCCGAGACGTCGATGGTCATGGCGTCCTCGGGCTCGGGGGTCGGCTCGTTGTCGCGCTGGTAGGTCAGGCGCATGGCGACCTTAAAACGCTCGTCGCGGCGCTTGACAAAGGTGCGCTGCTCGGCGACTTTGCGCATTTTCCAGTAGGTGCGGATGCCCTTTTTCTCGACTGACTCGGGGTAGCCGGCGAGCACGAACGTTTCCTCGCCCACTTTGTATTGCAGCAGCAGCTTTTGGTTTTCGTCCATGAGCAGCGGCTTGCCGGCGAGCATGGGCGCGCTCATAAGAAAGTACGCGTCGTCCAGGTTCTCTTTGTACGTGGCGAGCATGTTGAAGTCGGTTTTTTGGCCCATGGGCACGTCGAATGCCACCTGAAGCTTGGTCCCCGGCGTTATCTGTTGCTCTGCCATGTTGTCTCCCCCAGTCGCGGGCGCCGATATCATCGTCGTGCGCGATGCACATTGGGCTATTGTACCTGCTTTGCTGCGGGTTTCCATGGGCGGCGCGCGAAATGGCGGGATGTGGGGCACGGGTGAACGCGCAGCCGCTCTGTGCGCGGCATCAATCTAACAGCGATGCATGTCCCCGACAGGCCGTCTGTCTATCTCTCAGCCATCTCTCATTTATCTCTCAGCTTAGAGATGAGTGAGAGATGAGAGACAAAATTACCGTTATCGGTTCAAGCAAATCACGTTCGCGCAGGTAAACTCATGTATACGGGAACTTTGACTCGATCCCCTAGCCACCTTGCAGCATTGTTATCTCTCATATTTATCTCTCGTCTTTCTGTTATCTCTCGCATTAGTGACGAATGAGAGATGAGAGATGCGTGAGTGATGGACGAGTGTGATTTTTTGGACGGTCGGAAAATCCCTCAAATAAAAAACGGGGCCGGCCTTACGCCGAGCCCCGTTTTCAAACGGTCAGTTAGTTATCCAACGCGCGAGCATAGCAGTCAACATTACGCCGCCGCGAACACTCCCAAGCCCGTTCCGATGATGCAGATTGCGAAGATGCCCAAGATGATCCAAATGGTCTTGACGCCCTTTTTATAGAGGGCAACGCAAGCGAACGTTGCCAGCAAGGGCAGCAGACCGGGGAAGATCGAATCGAACAGATCCTGCAGGACAATCTCCGAACCACCCACGTCAAAGGTCAAAGCCGTGGACAGCGAGACCTGTGCCGCAATCATGGCGCCGATAACGGTCATTCCGAGAACACCGGCAGCATGCGTCATGCGAGACATAAGGTTGCTCTCTTCGGACTGCTGCAAAAACTTGGTTCCCAAGTCGTAACCCAGATGGGCGGCGACGATACGCGTTGCAAAGTTAATCACGGAGTAGATGAGCGCGTACACGATGGGGCCGAGCGGGTTGCCCGTCGAAGCGATGCCAATACCAATGCCGGCGGCAACCACGCGGAACGTACCCCAGTAGAACGAATCGCCGATGCCGGAAAGCGGTCCCATAAGGCCGACCTTCATGGCGTTAATCGAGGACGTGTCGAAGTTCTTATCGGCAGCCGCCTGCTCTTCCATCGAAACCGTTAGGCCGGCTACAAACGGAAGCACATGAGGCGTGATGTTAAAGAACTCGGTATGGCGATCGAGCGCCGCATAGTAATCGTCGTCGTTGGGATAGATCTTTCGCAGGGGCTTCTGAATGGTGTACATGAAGCCCATTGCCATCATCTTGTCGTACGACTGCGAGCACTGGCTCGTAAACTGGCGAAGGAACATGCTCCGATACATATCGGGAGTCATAATCGCGTCCTTCTTGGCCTCTTTGAGGTCGGTGTTCTGGATAGCCATTAGAAGTCCTCCTCTTCATCTGCAGCAACCGTCTGCGGACCGGACGAGCCCTCGCGGAAGGCCAGGAGCAGCGCGACGCAAATGGCAGCTGCGGCGACGCCGACCACGTCCATCTTGAGGTAGATGACCATAATGAAGCCCAGGAACAGCCAGGGAAGGAGCTTGTTATCGCCCATGGTCCTGATAAGAAGAGCGAAGCCGATGCAGACCATGACGCCGGACGCAACGTTGAGGCCGTCCATCACAAACTGCGGAATCGCGTTGAGCGCATTGTTGATAAGGTCGGCACCAAAGAACAGCGAGCCAAACACCAGCAGTGCAGACGGAATGCCAATCGACAGCGGCACGATGGTCAGATGGTACAGATTCGCCTTGGCAAGATCGCGATTTGCCAGAGCGGTCTCAATCTTCTTGCAGGCAAAGGCACCCGGAACGGCGTAGCAGAAGTTGCGCCACACCTGAAGGAAGACGGAGACGGGAAGGGCGAGCGCGACGGCAGTTGCCGTGCCCGTACCCGTAATGACGGCAAACGCGCAGCCAAGCACGCCGGAGGCATAGACCTCGGGAGGAACCGCCGCGCCGACCATGATGGCGCCCATGAACATGGACTCCAAAGCAGCGCCGACGATAACGCCCTGCTGGACATCGCCAAGGATCAAGCCGACAAACAGGCTCGTAAACAGCGGACGACCAAGCATCGTAATGCCAAATAATTGCTCGTCCATGGACGCAATAAATGCGACCAGTGCAACTAGAAGATAATAGACAACCATTTCGATCAACCCCAGAAACAGGTCTGCAGGCGAGGCATTCTGCGCAGCTCGCCTGCAGACAACCGCAGCAATTTGAGAGGATTAGTAGTTCATCTGGTGATAGTAACGACGCGTGGTGAGCGGGTGGTTACGGACGTGCTCGAGATGGCAGCTCAGACGCTCGGTGATGGTGTAGGTGACCATCGGGGAGACGATCTTGCGGAACTCGGGGTCGCTGAACGGCAGCTCGACCTCGGCGGTGTCAAACTTGTTCACGCGGACGTTGACGCCCTTCTCGTCGGCGAGCATGTGAGTGAAGTTGTCCACGCGGTCCATGAGCTTACGGGTGTCGTCCTCGCCGTAGAGCATGATGAGGCTCGTGCCTTCCTCGCACAGCTCGATGGTGCCGTGGAAGAACTCGGCGGCGTGGATGGACTTGGTCTTGATCCACTGCATCTCCTCGAGGATGCACATGGCGTAGTCGTAGGCCTCACCCCAGAGCATGCCGGAGCCAATCACCATGTGGTAATCGGTGTCCTTGAAGTCCTCGGCCATGGCGGCGCAGCGCTCGTCCTGAGCGTCCTTGGCCTTGATGAGGTACGGAGCGATGTTGCCGAACTCCTCCATGAAGGTATCGTATTTGGGGAAGGCGCCGGCGTTCTTGAGGAAGCGGGCGACCAGCGTGATCTGGTAGGTGTAGATGGCCTCGCACAGAACGTCGTCCTCGGCGAAGCTGAAGAACTTGTAATCGGCGTACTCGGTGGCCGGAGTGTTGTCGTTGGAGACATACATCAGCGTGCGGGCGCCCTGCTCCTGGCAGAACTTGGCAGCCTCAATGATCTCGGGGGTGGTGCCGGTACGGGTGGAGAAGACGCAGACCGAATCCTTGTTGAAGGTCTTGGGCGGGCACGCGAGGAACTCAGCGGCGATCTCGCAGTGGACGTCGACGTCGGCCGTGGTGGTCTCGACCCAATACTTCATCGGGAGCGTGTGGGCCCAGGTGCCGCCGCAGCCGATGAAGAAGATGTTGGAATAACCCTGCTCGCAGACCTCGTCCACGGCAGCCTCAATCTGAGGACGGAGAGCGAGGGCATCGCTCACAACCTTCTCGTAACGAGGCTCATCGAAATTGAACATCCCTTACTCCTAACTCACTTGGATGAACCCTTCATTCATCCCATGACGTTATAATACTTTATATAACTAACTATGCAAGAACTATTTCAGAATTTTTCGATTTTTCTTTAATAAAAAGCCCGCCGATCAAATAATCGACGGGCTTAGACATAGAGTATCGGTTCAATAAATACCGAACACCAGCATGTTTTCGGCTAAAAAACGTCCTTGGCAAACACCTTAGCATCATTGGGAACCTGACGGATTTCGATGGCCACGCCATCGCCCAGGAGCTCTTGGATATGCTCGGCATCTTTCTCGGTCGCAAAGATCGCAGGGGTCGGATGAAGCGTGGTCTCAGGGGTCTTTCGGGTTCCGCCCAGATTGATCTCTTTGATGTCTTTGCAACCCTTAGCGAGACGATAGACATCTTCAATCGTCTCAGTGATGATAAACAGCGAATACTTGTCGGTAACGCCGCTGTTGAGCGCCTCGATAGCAGCGTCAACATCCTTGATGACGAGTTTAACGCCGTTGGGGCGGGCGAGCCTCAAGGCCGCCTTCCTCATGTCGTCTTTTGCCACAGCATCGCTGGCAAGCAAGATGCAATCTACATCCAAAGCGTGAGTCCAGGACATGGCAACTTGGCCGTGAATCAGTCGGTAATCAACTCTCGTAAGCTTAATCATCGTTATCATCTCCGCACGTGATAAAGGGAATGACAGGTGTGGCCCCTAGCTAGGGCTCGAACCAGAACTAACTAGAACTCTTCTTCCTCGGCGCCGGCAAGCATGTCCGCCGCCTCGCAAAGCTGAATAAACGAACGCGATCCCTCGACCGCGGCTTTGGCCTTGTCCGCATCCAGGGAGTCCAGCTGTGTAACCATTTCCACCAGCAGCGGCAAGTTCATTCCAGCGATTAACGTAAACGATCCGTCGGTCTGCCTCTGAATGAATTCGTTGTTTACAGAGCCGCCAAAGATGTCAGTCACGACAAACCAAGAGTCGGCAGGGTCCCTCGTCTCCATCCATGCATCAATCAACGCCGCGACGTCCCTTGAATCGTCATCGACATAGGCGCACAGGCACTCGATTCGGTCGTTGGTGCCCATCAGAATCTCCAGAGAGCTTTTCATGCCTTGGGCGAGATAACCATGACTCGCTAGCAATATCTTATTCATAGTTCTCAATACCAATAGGACGTACTATATTGTCATAACAAAGTATATTAGCAATCTACCCTACGTGGTGTGTCTATTTTCCAAATCCGCGAACGGTAACAATTGGTCGGTAAATCGACCAATCTATCGCTAATTTACAAATAGAACTTCAGTCGCTCGGTGCAGTACACCTGACGGGAGATGAAAAGCGGCTCGCCACTTGGGGCATAACGTCTATCGACAAACAGAAGCAGCGAAGAGTCCAGCTCCACGTTAAGGTATGCCGCCTCGAGCTCGCTCGCATAGCAGACCTCGAGCGTACGCGTGTTGGGACCCATCTTGATCCCCTGGCGATCGAGTACCGCCATCAGCGAATCATCGAGGGACTCATGCTCCAAAAAAGAAAGCGCAGCGGAATAGCTATTGGTTTCCAGCATCGTGGGCTTGCCATCCACAAGGCGCAGACGACGGCTACGCAATACCTTTTGGGTATCGTCTACGCCCAGGAACTTCGCGTCTCGCAGACTTGGGAAGTCCCAGCCCATTTCGAGAACCCTGGTAGACGCCTGTTTGCCCGCAAGCTGGCACGAATGGGTAAAGCTCTCACGGTCGTCCGCGGCATACATCTGCGTGTCCGACGAAACGAACGTGCCCTTGCCGCGGGCCCTCTCAACAAGCCCAGCATCTTCCATTTCTTTAATTGCGGAGCGAACCGTTATTCGGCTCACGCCAAATTGCTCGATAAGCTCCGCCTCGGTCGGAAGCTTATCTCCCGGGCGGTACGTGCCGTTGGCGATTGAATCAGAAAGCGCACGAACAATCTGTTTGTACAGGGGGATAACGCTATTTGCCTCAACCATATCAACCATACCTTTACAAGGAATCAGCAGCCTATAGATAAATGACTTATATTGTATTAGAACTTTTTAGCACTCCACGCCATTTCCTATAATGTTTTAGCAAACGAGGGGTTATTTTGCGTAAGCGGTGTAGAGTCCATCCATTTCCGCATACAGCTTCAATCTGATGGCGGTATATGCATCCGATAAGCCGATTGATTTTTATCTTCTACCTGTCTCACATTCATCCCTCGTCGTAGAGATGAATGTGAGGTGAGAGATACGTACTTGACGCGCGAGCGTGGATATTTGGACGGTTTTTGGGCTTTTGGCGGCCGATTTCGTCCGAAAATCCACGCTCATGCGGCAGACGTCCGAATTTCCACGCTCGTGTGCCAGAAAATCCACGCTCATCCGGCAGATTGGTCGAAGGCCCCATATGGGTATACTCTCGGGGATTCGACTCGATTCGCCCCCGTTGGGGCGTCAAAGGAGACTGCATATGTCCACTACCTCAACCGACCCGCGCGCCGCTGCTGCCGCGCTGCTGGTGCCCGGCACTACCTGCCACGGCTTTACCGTCGAGCGCTGCGAGACCGTGCCCGAGCTCGACTCGGACGCTTACGTACTGCGCCATACCACCTCGGGCGCGCGCCTGCTGTACCTGGCGTGCGACGACGAAAACAAGGCCTTTGCCATTGGCTTTAAGACGCCGCCGGACGATTCTACCGGCGTGTTCCATATTCTTGAGCACTCGGTGCTGTGCGGGTCGGCCAAGTTCCCCGTCAAGGAGCCATTTGTCGATCTGATCAAGAGCTCCATGCAGACGTTCCTCAACGCCATGACCTACCCCGACAAGACCATCTACCCCGTTGCCACCACCAACGAGCAGGACCTGTACAACCTGATGGACGTGTACCTGGACGCGGTGTTCAACCCGGCCATCTATACCAAGCCCACCATTTTTGAGCAGGAGGGCTGGCACTACGAGCTGGACCTGCCGGAGGGCGCTGGCGGCGACGGCAGCGCCGCCAGCCTGCGCGAGGGCACGCTGCGCTATAACGGTGTAGTGTTCAACGAGATGAAGGGCGCGCTGTCCGACCCCATGAGCGTGCTGGACGACGCCGTCAACGCCGCGCTCTACCCCGACACGGCCTATGCGCACGAGAGCGGCGGCGATCCGCGCGCGATTCCCGCGCTCACCTACGAGCAGTTCCTGGACACGCACGCGCGCCATTACAACCCCTCCAACTCCTACATCACGCTCTACGGCGACCTGGACGTGGACCGCGCGCTGGCCTTTTTGGACGAGCGCTATCTGTCGCAGTCGAGCGCCGCGAGCCGCCGCATGGACGCAGCCGTCGCCGCCGGCGAGGACCCGTCCGCGCTGGCGCCCAATCCGCTGGTCGTGCAGACACCCGTGACCTGCGAGTACAAGCGCGTCGAGATGGCCACCACGCCCGAAAACGCCCTGGTGGGCCTGGGCCTTGTGCTGGGCAGCGCACTCGACCGCAAGCGCACGATCGCCGCGGACATCCTGTTCGAGGCGCTGCTGGGCTCCAACGAGGCGCCGGTTAAGAAGGCTATCCTGGCGGCAGGCCTGGGCGGCAACGTGGTGAGCTACACCGCGGCCGAGTGCCTGCAGCCCTACGAGCTCATCATGCTGCAAAACGCGCAGCCCGGCGTGGCGCGCGAGCTGCGCCGCGTGTTCCAGGACGCCTGCCGCGACCTGTGTGAGCACGGCGTTCCGCGCGAGCGCCTAGAAGCTATCATCAGCAGCAACGAATACGACCTGCGCCAGCGCGACTACGGTATCGCCGACGGCGTGGCCATTGCGTGCGACGCGCTGAGCACGTGGCTCTACGATGACGACGCCGCGACGCTGGCACTCAAGTATGGCCCGGTGTACAAGGAGCTGCGCGGCGAGCTGGAAGGCAGCTACTTTGAGGACCTTCTGCGCGAGCTCGTGCTGGAGAACGACCACATGGCGCTGGTCGAGCTGGTTCCGGTGGACGCCGCTGAGGGTTCGGAGGGCGCCGAAGCTGCCGAGCTGGCAGCCAAGCGCGACGCCATGACCGATGCCGAGCTGGCCGACGTGGTCGAGCGCACGGCTGCGCTGCGTGCCGCGCAGGAGGCCGAGGACACGCCCGAGGACAAGGCCACGCTGCCGCGCCTGCGCGTGTCCGACATTGGCGAGGCGCGCCCCGAGCCGCCGCTGGTCGTAGACACGACCGCGCCCATCCCCTGCCTGCGCCACGGCATCCCCACCAACCGCCTGGCCTACGCCATGCAGTATTTCGACCTGAGCTGCGTCGCATTTGAGGACCTGCCCTATGTGACGCTGCTCTGCCGCCTGCTCAAACAGCTGCCCACGAGCGAGCACTCGGCCGAGGAACTCGACAATCTGCTCGCCGGCAAGCTGGGCTTTTTGAGCTTTACGACCGAGGTCATGACACAGACCGACGTGGACGGCGTGCGCCCTTATCTGCTGGTGAGCGCCGGCGCCCTGTCCGAGAAGATCGATGCGCTGGCGAGCCTGCCGCGCGAGGTGTGGTCGAGCACGCTGTTGCTCGATGCTGACGCCGACCGCGTGCGCGACGTGCTCACGCAGATTCGCATTGGGCTTGAGCAAGGCTTTATCAACAACGGACACTCGGCGGCACTCGGCCGCGCGATGAGCTACACCTCGCCTTCGGCCGTGGTGCGCGAACAGCTCTCGGGCGTGGACTTCTACCTGTTCCTGCGCGATTTGCTCGAGCACTTTGACGAGCGCCTGGACGGCCTGCGTGCCAAGCTTGCCGAGCTGGCAGACCGCATCTTTGTGGCCGACGGCTGCATGGCGAGCTTTACCGGCAGCGATGAGGACTTTGACGCGTACTGGGATGCCGCGGGCGACCTGGGGCTTGGCGCAGGCGACGGCGCCGATGCCGGCCGCAACGCGCTCGTGGTGCCGACGCCGCGCGACCGTCACGAGGCTTTCGTCATCCCCAGCGACATTTGCTTTGCGGCAAGCGCGTGCGACCCGCGTCGCTTGGGACTCGACGTGACGGGCGCCTGGGCGGTTGCCGCCAACGCGCTCTCCTACGACTACCTGTGGAACGAGATCCGTGTGAAGGGCGGCGCATACGGTTGCGGATTCCGCGCGGCTGGCGAGCGTCAAACGGCGTTCTACACCTACCGCGACCCGGCGATCGATCCCTCGATTGAGCGCGTGGCGCGCGCAGGCGAATGGCTCGGCAGCTTTGAGCCCGACGAGGCCGCCTTTGAGGGATTTATCGTGAGCTGCGTGAGCGGCATGGACGCGCCGGTGAAGCCCTACGCGCTCACCAAGCGCCGCAACACGACCTACCTGGCCGGACTCGATCCCAACGCGCGCGAAAAGCGCCGCGCCCAGATGCTCGCCGCCACGCCCGGTGAGTTGCGCTCGCTCGGCACCGACGTAACGCGCATCGCAGCCGAGTCGCCGACCTGCGTCTTTGGCGGCCGAGACGTCATCGCCAAGAGCAACGCCGGCTTTAACGTAGTCGACCTGATGGGCTAACCACAGCAAGCAAAACCACTACAAAGGGGACAGGCCCCTTTGCAGTGGTTCGAACACTTGTTCTATACGTACACATGTTCTATAGTATGGGTGATTGCATCGGATCTAAATTGCAACTAGAATGTAGTTGCAGAATGTGAGGCGGGATGACTCGAGCCCATAAACTCATCGCCCAACTGTTTAGCTGCCCCTCGACGTATCGGTATGCCGATTTTTTAAAAGTCATGGCCTCATATGGCTTTGAAATGGACAGCAAGGGCAAGACATCCGGATCGCGCGTTCGCTTTTACAGGCCATCAGATGGCAGGATGTTCGTGATGCACGCACCCCATCCATCTGACGAATTGACAGCGGGGACCATTCGAAACATCGTTCGATTTCTGCAGGATGTCGGAGGCATTCATGAGTAACGTTTTGGCATACAAGGGCTATTTCGCCCCAGTCGAGTTCGATGCCGAGCAGCGCGTGCTAACAGGTATGGTCGCCGGCATTAGAGACGCAATCATATTTGAAGGCTCCACGGCTGAAGAAGTGGAGCAATGCTTCCACGACGCCGTCGACGATTACCTTGAGTTTTGCGCCGAGAAGGGCAAGGAGCCCGAGCGGGCTTTCAAAGGCTCGTTCAACGTAAGAACGGGCTCTGAGCTCCACAAGCAAGCGGCGCTGGCAGCGGCAAGGAAGGGCGAGTCACTCAATAAGTTTGTGACCGAAGCAATCGCCGCGGCGTTATAAACCACCACAAAGGGGACAGGCACCTTTGTGGTGGTTTTGACGTTTGCCATGATAAAACCTGCCAAAATAAACCTGTCCCTTTTTGGCAGGCTTGCTAGAGGAGTGATGGATGGATAAGGCCGAGTTGCGGCGGGCGGTGATTGCTCGGCGTGATGCTCTTGATTTGGACTTGCGGGCGGCGAAGTCTGCCGCTATCTGTGCGCGGCTTGTTGAGCTGCTGGGCAGCTCAGATCCCGCGGCACCACACACCGTTGCCGTCTATGCCGCCATGGGTTCCGAGGCAGACCCTGCCGCCTTTGCCGCCGCGACCGCCAAACGCGGCTGGCGCGTGGCCTATCCGTGCTTGCTCTCGGCAACCGAAGCTGCTGCCTGCGGCCAGCGTATGTGCATGCGTGCGGCCGCTGCTGGCGACGCATCCGCGGCCCCGTTTATTGCCCACCCCACGCGGGCCTTCGCAGCCACGGACATCGATAGCAGCCGCTTCCCTATCGTGCCTGCCGAAGCTCTCGACATGATCGTCGTGCCGCTCGTAGCCTTCGACCGCGCCGGCGCACGCCTGGGCTACGGCGGCGGCTGCTATGACCGCTACCTGCCCATGCTCTCGCCCGTATGTCAAATCGTCGGCATCGCCTTTGACGAACAGCGCGTCGACCACATCCCCACCGATGCCCACGACCTGTCGCTGCCCAACATCATCAGCGCCTAATCGCCGCCACATCAGCCACGGCTACAGCAGCACCATCGCAGTCTAGTGCTCCTCGCCGGCGCGGGCCAGGTCGTAGGGCGTGGTCTGGTAGACGTAGTAGTTGAGCCAGTTGGTGTAGAACAGCTGAGCCTGGCTGCGCCAGACGTTGCGCGGCTCGGCGGTAGGGTCGTCGCCCGGGAAGTAATGCGCCGGCACCTGAGGGTTGAGCCCGCGCTTCACGTCGCGCTCGTACTCCAGGCGCAGCGTGTCGGTATCGTACTCGGGATGGCCAAAGACAAAGAAGCGACGACTGTCCGTCGACTTGACAATGTACAGCCCCACCTCGTCGGACACGGCCACGACCTCAAGCTGCGGCTCGGCCTCCACGTCCTCGCGGCGCACATCGGTGTTGCGCGAATGCACGGCATAGAAGCGGTCGTCGAAGCCGCGGACCAGCGGGCTTTGCGGCTTCACCAAATAATGCTCGAACACGCCGCTCGCCTTTGCCGGCAGGTCATACTTCTGAATGCCGTAATGATGGTACAGACCGGCCTGCGCGCCCCAACAAATGTGCAGCGTAGAGTGCACGTGCGTGGTGGACCAATCCATGATCTGGCAGAGCTCGGGCCAGTAGTCGACCTCCTCGAACGGCATCTGCTCCACCGGCGCGCCCGTGATGATCAGGCCGTCGTAGTGGATGTCGCGGATGTCGTCGAACGTGCGGTAGAACGTCTCCAGGTGACCGGCGCTCACGTGCGTGGCCTCGTGCGTCTTGGTACGCAGCAGGTCCACCTCCACCTGCAGCGGCGTGTTGGAGAGCTTGCGCATGATCTGCGTCTCGGTGGCGATTTTGGTGGGCATGAGGTTGAGGATGAGCACGCGCAGCGGACGGATGTCCTGGTGCAGTGCGCGGTACTCGGTCATGACAAAGATGTTCTCGCTCTCGAGCTGCGCGGCAGCAGGGAGGGCGTCGGGAATGCGAATGGGCATGGATGCTCCTTACGAGTCAGTTGCAGTTATGGTACAACGAGCGGCCCCATCCGCGCGAGCACATCGCCCGGCGATGTCACCAGCGGCCCAAATCACTCCAAAAGTAGAGATTAAAACATGTCCCAAAAATCTACGACGCTTTAGCCTAGCAAAGTGACGGCAGGAGGCTACAATGGTTCGACGCGAGAAACTCGGCCGAAAGGATACATATATGTACCAGACGCGTAAGATCGGTGTGGTCGGCCAGGGCCACGTAGGAGCACATGTCGCCAACAGCCTGCTCATGCAGGGCATTGCCGATGAGCTGTACCTGTGCGATATCAACGAGGCCAAGGTGACGTCCGAGGTCCAGGACCTGCGCGACTCCCTTTCGTTTGTCCCGTACAACACCAAGATCGTCAACTGCTACGACCACTACGAGGAGCTGGCCTGCTGCGACGTCATCGTCAACGCCGCCGGCAAGGTTGTGCTGGCCGCCGGCAGCCGCGACGGCGAGCTGTTCTTTACCACCGACGCCGCGCGCACCTTTGCCAAGCGCATCGTCGACGCCGGCTTCGACGGCATCTTTGTCTCCATCTCCAACCCCTGCGACGTCGTGTGCACCGAGCTGTGGCACCTGACCGGCTACGATCCCAAGAAGATCATCGGCTCGGGCTGCGGCCTGGATTCGGCCCGCCTGCGCACCGAGATCTCCAAGAAAGTTGGCGTGAGCCCCAAGTCCGTCGACGCCTACATGATCGGCGAGCACGGCTTTAGCCAGCTGGCCGCCTTTAAGGCCGCAACCATCGCCGGTAAGAGCTTGACCGAGCTTCAGGCCGAGAACCCCGACAAGTACGCCTTCGACCACATGGAGGTCGAGGAGCTCGCGCGCAAGGGCGGCTATGTGACCTATGCCGGCAAGCAGTGCACCGAATACGCCGTCGCCAACTCCGCCGCGCGCGTCTGCGCCGCCGTGCTGCACAACGAGCACGCCGTGCTTTCCGCTTCCACGCTCATGACCGGCCAGTATGGCGAGGAGGGTATCTTTACCTCCCTGCCGTGCGTGATCGGTGCCGAGGGCGTCGAGGAGGTCTACACGCTCGACCTGTCCGAGTACGAGCTCGAGGGCTTCCACAAGAGCTGCCAGCACATCCGCGACAACATCGCCCAGCTCGACTGGTGGGACGCCGAGGCCTTCGACGCCAAGTAGTCCGCTGCCTGCCGCAACCTTGCGATTCTAAGCGCGATACTAAGCGGGCCGCGCCGGAAATCCCCGGCGCGGCCCGCTTTTTTGACTCACGCAGTGCCCTTGCGAATCGAAGGTGGAATGGTTTTCCCGTTACTTAGTACTGCTCGATGCCCATGTAGCGACGAACCTCGGGGCTGTGGTCGAACACCTTGCCGCGGGCGGCGCGCAGCTCGCAGCTCATGTTGTAGAAGAAGATCGGCTCCAGGTACGAACGCACGCTGGCAGGCACGTCGCCCACGCCGTACTCGAGTGCGTCGAGCACCATGACCGTATCGGTGTGCGTGTTGAGGAACGCCAGCGCGCGCTCCTCCATGGGGCGGCACTCGCCCGATCCGAGCTGTACAAAGTAGAACACGCCGGGCTCGGTAGCCTCGAACGGGCCGTGGAAGTACTCGCCGGAGTGGATGTAGCAGCAGTGCTGCCACTGCATCTCCATGAGCGAGCAGATGGCCATGGCGTAGGTCTGGCTAAAGTTGGGGCCGGATCCCAGGATGTAGAAGAACTCGTGCTGCTGGCAGAGCTCGGCAAAGCGATCGCCCAGCTCGGCGTTGACCTTCTCGCGGGCAGCGGGCAGCAGCGCATCCATCTGCTTAAGGCCGGCGTACATGTCGGCAAGCGCCTCGTAACCCTCCTGCTGGTGGAGCAGTTCGGCGGCGATCAGAGCGCCGATGCCCTGCGGCACCTCGGCCTGCGACACGCCCTCGCCCCAAGGGTAGACCCAGGTGGTCCACTTGCCGTTATCAATCTTGGAGCCCTCGCAGTCGGTCATGGCCACGACCTCGGCACCGGCTGCCAGCGCCATCTCGCAACCGTCGACGACCTCCTGCGTATTGCCGCTGTGGCTGCAGGCGATGACGAGTGACTTCTCGCCAAGACTCTTGGGGGCCATCAGGCAAAACTCGCGCGCCGTGTAAACCGTCGAGGTAAACGTGGTCGCCTCGCGCTTGAGCAGCTCGTTGGCCGGCATCAGGTCGATCATCGAACCGCCGCAGGCAATCCAAAAAACGTTCTCAATCTTGCCCTTGCGCTCGATAATTTCCTGAACCAGATCATGTGCGTTCATCCTGATGTTCCTCCTTGTGGGGCGGCTTTGAGCGACGACAGCTCGTACCTGCGGTCGTTCTATGTTGTCCTATTTATAGCACGCAAGCTGTCGCAGGTGAAGTCATTGCGGCAAATTTGTTCCATATTGTTCTATTCGTGGATGTTAGATGTCGAACACGTAGCGCGAGCCCACGATCTTTTGGCGCCCGAGCAGCAGGGGGCGCTCGTCTGCATCGGTAAAATACGCCTCCATATAAAAGAGAGGCTCGCCGACCGGCACCTCCAGCAGCGGGGCCACCTGGGCATCGGCAAGCGCGATCTCCACGGTACAGGGGTCGGACTTGAGCGGCGCGCGGCCCGAGTGGTCGGCAACGAGCGCAAAGATCGAGTTATCGGTGAGGTCCTCGGCGGCCAGCGTCTGCAGGTAGGGATGGTCGGCGAGCACAAAGGCGTTGTTCTCGAGCATGACGGGGATGCCGTCGGCCGTGCGCACGCGCTCGACCACGATAAGCTCACTGCCGGGCTCCACGCCAAAAAACGCCGCGTCCTCGCGCGTCGCCGCAACCACCGTGCGCGACACCAGGCGCGCTCCGGCCACCATATCGTTGGCAGCACAACCCTCAGTAAAACTCTGGACGTCACCCTTCTGGCGAATCTTGCGCTTGAGCTTGGGCGCGCACACAAACGTGCCCCTCCCCTGCTGGCGGCTGAGATACCCCGCGCGCGACAGCTCCTCGATGGCGCGGCGCACGGTGATGCGTCCCACGCCGTAGGACTTCGCGAGCTCCATCTCGGAAGGAATACGCGAGCCGGCCGCGTACACGCCGCGCGCGATCTCGCCCTTTAGGTCGTCCATAACCTGCTGGTACAGCGGCACGGCGGACACCTCGGCGCGCTCGGAACGTTCGGTCTTGCTATCGGCTGCCATCATTACGCTCCATCCCGCGCATGCTCGGACTCAAATTCTTCAATCGCCGCCATAAACTGCTCGCCAAAGGCGTCGGCCTTTTTCTCGCCAATGCCGTTGACCCGGATCAGCTCCTCGCGCGTTTGAGGGCGCAGGCGGCACAGGCCGCGCAGAGCCTTGTCGGAAAAGACCATATACGGCGCCATCTCCAGCTCGGTCGAGATCTCCTTGCGCAAGGCACGCAGGCGCTCGAACAGCTCGGCATCGTCGCCCACGCGCGGGCGCTGATCCAGCTCAGCCTCCTCGCGCAGCAGATCCACCGCGCGGCGGGCGCGGGCCGAGGCCTTGCGCTTGGACGCGCGACGCTTAACGGTAAAGGCGAACGCCTCATCCTCGACCTCGCCGGCACGCGGGCCCAGCCCAACGACCGGGTACTGCCCCTGCGAGGTGGCCAGATAACCGCGGCCGCACAGCTGGCCGATGATGTCCTTGATGCGCCCGACCGATTCGCTCGACAGCTCACCGTAGCCGCGGTCCTCGTCCAGATGCATCTGGCGAATGCGCTCGGTGTTGCCGCCGTGGAGCACGTCGGCGATCAGCGACTTGCCAAAACGCATGGGACGCGTGGCCACATAGCGCACGGCAGCGCGGGCCATATCGGTGACGTCCTCGACCTCGAACTGAGTGAGGCAGTTGCTGCAGTTGCCGCAGCCCTCGGCGTCGTCCGTGGCGGTGGCGCCCGCACCAGCCGCAGCAGCATGCTCGGCCGCGGCCTCGTCGCCAAAGTAGCGCAGCATATATTCGCGCAGGCAGCCGGTGGTATTGCAGTAGCCCTCCATCTGGCTGAGCAGACGATATCGATTTTGGAGCGCCCACGCGCGTTGCTCGTCGTCGAGCGCCTCGTCGGCCGCATCGCCGCGGTCGATTAAAAAGCGGCGCATGCGAAAATCGTTGCCGTTCCACAGTAAGTGGCAGCTGGCCGGATCGCCATCGCGGCCGGCGCGGCCCGCCTCCTGGTAGTAGGCCTCGATGCTCTCGGGCACGTTGTTATGGATGACGTAGCGCACGTTGGGCTTGTCGATACCCATGCCAAAGGCGTTGGTGGCAACCATCACCTGGATATCGTCGTCGATAAAGGCACGCTGGCTCTGACGACGGGCGTCGTTGCCCATGCCGGCATGGTAGCGGCCCACGCGAATGCCGCTGGGGCCCAACGCCTCAGCAAGCTCGCCTGCCAGCACATCGACGGTCTTGCGGGTCGAGCAATACACGATGCCGCTCTCGCTCGAATGCGCGATCACGTAGTCGCGCACCCACGCGGTCTTAGCCTTGTCGCCCATCTCCTCGCAGCCAAAGTAGAGGTTCTTGCGATCGAAGCCCGTCACCACCGTCGCCGGGTTTTGCAGGCCGAGCATCTGCTGAATGTCCGCACGCACGCGCTCAGTCGCTGTAGCGGTAAAGGCCGCCACGATGGGGCGCTGCGGCAGGGAATCGATAAACTCGCGAATCTGCAGGTAGGCGGGGCGGAAATCCTGACCCCATTGGCTCACGCAGTGGGCCTCGTCAATGGCCACGAGCGGAACGCCGATGCCGCCTTCGGCCGCAGCTTCCTGCGCAAAGGCCAGAAAACGCGGCTCGAGCAGGCGCTCAGGTGCCACATACATAAGCTGGTAGCGACCCTCGCGCGCCCGCTTGAGCACGGTATTTTGCTGAGCCGGCGTAAGGCTGGAGTTGAGATAGCTGGGGCGCGCGCCCGCCGCGAGCAGTGCGCGGGTCTGGTCCTCCATAAGCGACAGCAGCGGACTCACCACAAAGGTGATGCCGGGCAGCATGAGCGCAGGCACCTGGTAGCAAATGGACTTGCCGGCGCCCGTGGGCATAACGCCCAGCGCGTCGCGGCCGGCAAGGATCGCATCGACCATGCGGTCCTGCCCCGGGCGAAACGAGGTGTAGCCAAAATAGGCGCCGAGCGTGTCGAGCGCCATCTGCTGCATGCTATCGGTCATGGTTTCCTAACGTCCAAGTCATCTGCCGCCGATTATACGCCGCCACGCGGACCGGTGCCGCACGGCTGCCGGCCACGGGCAACGTGATCCAAGGCGAACGAGAGTAGATTTTTGGACACTTTCAGAATGAGAGTGGATAATCTCCCACTTTGAACCCGTCACCAAGCCAAAAATGGGAGATTATCCACGCTCATTCTATGGGTAGTCGATGTTTTGGCAATGTCAGCGAAAGCCCGCCAGAGCGAGCAAGGTGCCTTGAAACAAGGCGGCATTGATCTTCTGATCATGCCGCCGAAGTTGAAAGGCAGATTGCCGCTCTGGCGGGCTTGCAGCGTCGAGCCGTTGCGCGGTTTGGAAAACCGCGCAACTAGAGCTACATCACCATAACGTAGCGCGATCCCACGTAGTACTGCTTACCCATCAGGACCGGCTCGCCATTGGGGCCGATAAAGCCGGCACGCAGATTGAGCAGTGGATCGTGCGGAGCAATGCCCAACTCGGCCGCCTGCTCGGCGTTAGCGCGAACGGCCTCGACCGTACGGTAGCCAACCGAGACGATCGGTGTTCCGCCAACACGCTCGACCTCGGCAAAAATCGACTTGTCCTCAAGATCGGCCGTCAACAGCTCGCGGTATGCATCAAACGGCACAAAGATGTTTTCCTCAAAGATGGGCTCGCCGTCGGCCGTGCGCACGCGCTTAATATGCAGCAGCAGCGCATCCTTCTGCAGACCAAAGAACTCCATCTCGTTTTGGCGCGCCGGCACAATCTGGCGATCGACCACGTGCGCGCCGGCCTTCATGCCATTGTCGGCACACAACGCAGTAAACGTCTGCAGCGTCGAAGCATGGAACTGGCGATTGATGTGCGGCGTAGAGACAAAGGTGCCGCGGCCCTGCTGCTTAACCAGGTAGCCATCGGAGCACAGCTCCTCGACGGCGCGACGCACCGTAATGCGGCTCACCTCATACTGCTCGGCAAGCTCAAGCTCGGACGGGATGCGCTCCTTAGGTGCATAAACACCTTTCTCGATCGCTTCCTTGATCTCGTCGTAAATCTGCTGGTAAAGCGGTGCATTTTTGGGCGCTGGCATATCTGATCACTCTTATCAAAATATCGAAATAACTAATACGTATATAACGTCTTTTTATATGTTACCTTAGTTTGATAAAACGATACACCGCATACAGCAAATCTTTACTTGCCGTCGTCCTGCTGCAAGCTTTCCTGATCGTGCAGACGGGCCTGCCTGCTGGCCATGCGCGCGGGCTTGTCGGGATCGGGAACGGCCGTGGGCATGGGCTCGTCGACATGGCCGCCCCACCAGCCGCCCACAAAGTTAAGCGTGTGGAACACATTGATCACGGCGCCGGGATCAATGTCGCACACCAACTTGATGATGTCCTGGCTCTCGTAGGTCGAGACAACGGTGTGCAGCAGGTACATCTTTTCGCGGCTGTATCCGCCAACGACCTCGGCGCAGCTAATGCCGTGCTGAAAATGGTCAACATAGGCGGTCATGACCTCGTCGGCCTTGCGCGTCGTGATCTGCAGCGTTACGCGGTCATAGCGGCGGTAGAAGCTGTCGATGGTCTTGGTCGAAATAAACTGGAACACGATAGAATACGCCGCATTGTCCCAGCCAAACATAAAGCCGAAGATCGCCAGGATAAAACAGTTAAAGCCAAAGATGACGCCCCAGATGGTCTTGCCCGTGTGGTTGGAAACCCACAGCGCGATAAAGTCGGTACCGCCGGTGGATGCGCCGGACTTAAGCGCAATGGCGGCGCCCAGACCCGAGACCACGCCGCCAAAAATGATGAGCATGATCTTGTCGCCCAAAAACGGGGCGAAGTGAAAGATATTGAGAAACAGCGACGAAAGCACGACCTGCATCATCGAGAAGATGACGAAGCGCCTGCTGATGCCGCTCCAGCACAGAAGCGCCACGGGGATGTTGAGCGCGAGCATGCCGAGCGAGATGTCAATATGAACGCCGCCAAGCGAGGTAACGCGATCGAGCAGGACCGCGACGCCGGTGAGGCCGCTCGGAAGCAGGTCGGCGGGGCGAATGAACGCCTGGATCAAAAATGTCTGGAGAACGGCGGAAATCGTGACCGCCACGGCAGTAATGGCGCGACGAACGATGGTGAGGCGGCCGAGCACGAGCACGCGGTCCGTGAGCTGATCGATGGCGTTCGCCACGTAGGCTCCTTTCGAAGGCAGATGTAGTTGTGGGGCATGTCGGCGATTGTAGCATGGAGCGCGAAAGGGCGCTTCAATTCACCCGCTCTCGACAACCAAAACGAGCCAAAACGAGCCAGCAACCCCCCAACCAAAGACTCAAATTCTAAGTGAGTAGACTTTTCGCGACCCACCGAGCATACCCAAAAAAGTCACCTCTGTGACCTGCGGTTTTACTAAGGCAGATACGCTTTGTGCTTGGCCTGCGCCAAAAAGTCTACTCACTTAGTCCGAGCCGAAGCCGAACGGATCCAATCAAAGCCAAAATGAGCCAATCCACCGCAAAAGACGTGTGAATCCGCACTTCTTGCGGCGAATTGACGCTACAAAGCGGCCAAAATGTCGGCGAGGTTGTCGATGATGGCGTCGGCGACAGACTGATCCAGGTTGACACCCTCGTGCGGACGCAGTGCCAGGACGCGGGCGCCGGAGCGCTTGCCAGCCTCGATGCCCAAAGGCGAATCCTCGATAACCAGGCACTCGGCCGGATCAACACCCAGCGCCTCCATGGCACGCAGGTAGATCTCGGGGTCGGGCTTAAACGCACTGCACTCGTGACCGCTGATGGTGTAGTCCAGCACGTCGGCGATGCCGGCAATCTCCACCAGCTCGTCAATCAGCTCACGATAGGACGAGCTCGCGATGGCACACTTCACGCCGCGCTTGTGCAGCTCACGCATCACCGGCTCCGTCTGCTCGTTGAGCAGCTCGGCATACGGAACGGGGTGGTCCGGGCTGTAGACTTGCTTGTACTCCACGCGCAGGCGCTCGCGCAGCTCAATATCGTCGGGAACCAGCGTCTCCCAAATGGCGGGCTCGTTAGACCCCGAAAGATCGGGGATCTCGTCAAAGTGGAACCCCTTCTCCTCCATAAACGCCACGCGGCGACGGTTATAGAACCACTCGGTATCGACCAGCACGCCGTCCATATCAAACAGCACTGCCTTGATCATACGCATCTCCTCCCACCTGCCAAAATGGGACAGGTTTATTTTGGTAGGTTTTATCTGGGGTTTTGCGGCGCGACGGGCGCGCCCTCCCCAGAGCAAAAAAGGGGACGGGGCGCAAACCCCATCCCCTCTCAATCAACCTGTAAGGTCTACTTACTTGTGATTAGTAGGAAAGCTTCCACATGTAGCGACGCATGGTCAGCGGGTGCTGACGGGCCTCGGCGATCTGGTTGCCGTACTCGCGCATAACGGCGAGGTGCAGCAGCGGGTTGAAGTAGGTGACGACGCTTGCCGGCACGGCGTCGGCCAGACCGTAGTCCTTGGAGTCGATCAGAGCGACCTTGGCGCCCATGCGCTTAAGGAAGGTGAGGGCGCGGGCGTCCATCGGACGGGTGGCACCATCAGACATGAAGAAGACGTAGGGCTTACCCTCGGTGGAAACCTCGAACGGGCCGTGGAAGTACTCGCCGGTGTTGTAGGCGGCGGCGTCGATCCACTGCATCTCGGTGAACAGGAAGGCGGCGTGAGAATAAGCCATCTTCTCGGAGGCACCGGAGGCCATGAAGTAGATCATCTCGTCGTCCTTGAAGTCCTGGGCGAACTGCTTGGCAAGACCCTTGGCGGACTGAGCGGCGTTCTCGCAGAGCTCGAAGACATTGGTGAGGCCGGTGATCATGTCCTCGTAGTGGTCATAGCCCTCGGTCTGCTGAAGGATCTCGAGAGCAAGAGCGATGGCATAGCCGGGCTTCTCGCACTTGGCAGCGTAGTTGGCGTGGAAGCCGTGAACGATGACGTGGTCGGCGTCGACGGTCAGAGCGGAGCCAGCCTTGTTGGTGAGGGAGACGACCGGGCAGTTGTGCTTCTTGGCGGTCTTGTTGGCCTCGACGGTCTCGGGCGTGGAGCCACCCAGGGAGCAGGTGATCACGAAGGTGTGCTCGTTGACCCAGGAAGGCGTGTCGTAGTTGAACTCGTTAGCGGTGAAGATCTGAACGTTCAGCTTGTCCGTGTTGTTGGCCAGGAAGTACTTGGCGGGGTAGAGGTCGGACATGGAAGCACCGCAGCCGACGAAAGCGACGCTGTGGATCTCGTGGTTGGACAGGACGTCAGCGACGATCTGCTTAGGGAGGTTAAGGTCGATCTCGTACATCTGACACATTCCTTTCGATTTGTTGCGGCGTCACATTGCCGGACGCTCGCAGGGTTACCGTAGTTAGGACCGAGTCGCCGGCCCGTTGAGGATGTAACAAAGGGACTATCCCTTTGTCACATGTTAGGGATGGAAGCCTGCCTGGGGTATGGGATGCCAGGCAGGCCCCCGGGGGAAGCGCTGGGTCGCGACTAGGCCAGGATGCCGGCCGCGGAGAGGACGATGCCGCCCACGATGGCGATCACGAGAAGCCAACCGGTGTTGACGTTCTTCTTGATGAGCCAGTACATAAGGCCGGTGAGGCCAAGGGAGATCATCTGGGGCATCATGCCGTCCAGGATGTCCTGGATAACGACGGTGCCCTCAGCGAACTGCAGCGGGGTAGTGGCGCCGATCAGCGTAGCGATCATGCCGCCCACGGACATAAGACCCACGATACCGCAGACATACATGAGCTTTTCCATGAGGTCGCCGCCCTGGAGCTTGCTCAGGTACTCGTGGCCACCCTGGTAGCCGATCTTGGCTGCGAACCAAGTGATCAGCACAGAGGGGACGATGGAGATGAGCATGGCCAGGATCGGGCCCATGATGGAGCCCTGTTGAGCCAGCTGAACGCCCAGGCCAAAGGCGATAACGCGGATGGTGCCCTGGAAGAAGGAGTCACCGATGCCGGAAAGCGGACCCATGAGGGAGGTCTTGACCGCGTTGATCGAATCGGGGTCGAAGTTCTCGGGATCCTTGGCGTACTCCTCCTCCATGGAGGCGGCGAGGCCTAGGACAAAAGCGCTCGTCTGCGGGGTGCAGTTGTAGAACGCCATGTGACGGTGGTAAGCCTCTTTCTTAGCAGCGAGCTGCTTGGGGTCGGACTCATCCGGATAGAGGCGATCGAGCGTGGGAACCATGCCGTAGAGGAAGCCCATGTTCATCTGACGCTCGTAGTTCCAAGAGGCCTGGATGGCCCAGGAGCGCCAGAAGAACTGGCTGACCTTCTTGTTCAGGGACACGTCCTTGGTTGCGGTTGCCATAGTGTGTTCCTCCTTAGTCTTCGTCGTCTTCGAGCGGATCGTAGTCGGAATCGACACCGGCGGTTGCATGGGAGCCATTGAACTTGAAGCCCATGAAGACGATAGCCAGGCACACACCGATCAGAGCGACCGCGATGACGGACAGGTTGAGGTAGGCGGCGAGCAGGAAACCGATGAACAGGAACGGGGTCATACCCTTCTTGATCATCATGGTGAGCAGCAGGGCCAGACCGTAGGCGGTCATGATCTTGGTCGAAACGTTAAGACCAGTGGACAGCCACTCGGGAACCATGTTGACGATGGCCTGAACCAGGTCGGTGCCAACAAAGACGGCGAGGAAGATCGGCAGGAAGTACATGACGGCGTACAGACCGGAGCCGGCGCAGATGTGCATACGGTAGGCGGTCTTGAACTTTCCGTTATCGATCGCGTTATCTGCCACATGGGTGAGGGCGGCGATGATGGAACGGAACACGATGCCGAGGAGCTGACCCAGGACGGCGACCGGGATGGCGATCGTCATGGCGGTCTCGGCGGAAGCATCGGTCAGGCATGCGAAGGCAGCGGCCACGATGCCGCCCAGGACCATATCGGGCGGAACGGCGGCGCCGACCTGCACCAGGCCCATGGACACGAGCTCGACGGCGGCACCGACGGCAAGGCCGGTGGGCACATCGCCCAGCAGCAGACCGACGAGCGTAGCGCCAACGAGGGGCTGCTCGAAGTTAAGACGACCGAGCAGGCGGGAGTCCCACATGCAGAACACGCCGACGAGGCCGACGAGCACCGCACTGATGAACGTATTCATACCCTTCTCCTTTCAGTCAGGCAAACGCCTGGTTGATTACAGCTTGGCGTCGATGTCGACGCTCTGATACGTAGGGGTCTGCTGGACGTAGAGCTTAATGCCCATGTCGAGCAGCTGGTTGACGTCGGCCTTCTGGGTGGCGTCGAAGAAGACGGAGCTGTCCTTGCCGCCGACCTGCTCGGCACCGTCGTGGTTGGCGGTGGCGCCCAGGTTGATGGCGTCGAGCTTGTAGCCCTGGCAGAACTGCAGCATCTCGGCAGTGTTGCCAAAGACGAACATGACGCGCTCGCCGAGGGTGTTGAGCTTGTCCATCTTGGCAAGGGCACGCTCAACGGTGAAGACGTTCAGGCGCACGCCCTGGGGCTTGGCCAGCTTAAGGGCGCCCTTCTTGATGTCATCGTTGGCGGCAGCGTTGTCGACGACGATGATGCGCTCGGCCTGAACCTTGGTGGTCCAGGTAAAGACGACCTGGCCGTGCAGCAGACGGTAGTCAAGACGTGCGAGGACGATCTTGGCGGGACCGGAGCTGTGACGGGACGCCTTGGCCTTCTTGGCGGGAGCCGCGGCGACCTCGACCGGTGCGTTGGGGTTGGTCAGACCGGTGCGGGCCTCGTTGATGAGGGCCGCGAGCTCGGTGCCCTTGACGGGGGCGGGGCTCATAGCAAGCGTGAGCGCCAGCGGGATGTTGAAACCGCTGACAACCGTGAACTTCGTGCCGTTCTTGGAAAGCTCGACCATGTTGTTGTTGACCGAGCTACCGAGCATATCGGTTAGCACATACACGGTGTCGTCCGCGTTGAACGTGGCGATCATAGCCTCAACCTTATTGGTGATGGGCTCCTTGTCGTCACGAGCAAGCGACACGACGTGGACGTTCGACACGTCGCCGAGAACCATCTCGAGCGTGTCTTTGGCGCCTGCGGCCAGGCCGCCATGAGATGCGAGAATGATCTGATTCATCTTGCCTCCTCCTTTTCGTTATGGTCATTATAACGTCTTATACGTTGCGGATATTGATAATTAGTATATAAACCGTTCGCGGGTGAAAAACGACCGTTGGCGGGTTTAACGCAATCGAAACGATGGTCTTGGGTAGGCCGGCGCTGGCTGGATAACCCCAGGTCGGACGCCGCGCGCAACCCCCTATCGCACGAAGTGCCAGGGGCTTTCCTGCACGGTGGGCTCCAGCGCAATGCCCGTGCGCTCGCGGAAGAGATCCATGTCCTGCGATTTCTCCGTCCACCACGCGTTGGGCTTAAAGGTCATGCTCTCAACGACATGACCGACAAACACACTGTTGCGCAGCTTGGAAAAGTCGGTGTTCATAATCACGATGGACGCGAGCACCAAAACGATGCCCAGAACTTTGATCGCGCCGGCGGGCTCGGCGTAGACACCAATGCCCAGCAGTACGGTGACGACTGTCTCGAATGACATTACGACGGGAACTTTCGACGTCTCGAGCCCCATGGACAGACCCTGCATATATAAGATGTAAGCCACAGCTGTGGGGATGAGTCCAAAGCCAAGGAACAGCAGCAGCAGCTGTGGCGACATTGCCGCGGCGACATCCGGCCACGGAGCCGCGATAGCTGCCATAACCGCACCGCCAAAAACAAAGCCCCAAAACGTGACAGCCAGCGGGTGGACCGTCTTGGTTGCTATCCGGCTAAACACCGCGAGCGACGCACCACAAAGGCCTGCAATCACGCCCGACGTGACGCCCCAAACCGAAAAATGGAAACCGGAAAGGTCGCCATTGGTCACCGCAAGCACGCAGCCAACGATGTTAAAGACAATGGCGATGAGTTTGTTGAGGGTCACGCCCTCGCGATAGAGTACGCGGCCGAGCGCGACGCCAAACACCGGCGACGTGTAGAGCAGCACCGATGCCGTGGACATGCCCACCTCGCGCATGCACTCGTAATAGCAGGTGTTGGCGGCAGCCAAACCGACGATACCGACAAGCGCGCAGGAAACAAGCTCTTTAGGGCTTGCCTTGAACAGGGTCAGCGGACCCTGAGCCACGGTAGACCCCTCACCCGGACGGCAGCCCATAAACATCAGGACCGGCGCCAAGATAAGCGCTCCGACCAACAAGCGAAAGGCAGCCATGCTCTGGGACGAAACGCCCATGGCCGAGATGCCGTTTACAAAGATTCCGATGCTGCCCCACATAAGCGCGGCGATCAGCACCAGCACATAGCCCAGATTGCTCCTCTTCAACGCAGCCTCCTCAGTATTATTTCCAATATGTTTCATGCTACGTTATAGTCGTTATATACATTTTTCAAGGCACAAATCGGCGAATGGGAAATCTCTCGACACAAGGAGTGTCCCCAACTGCCGGCACAAAAGGAACGTCCCTAACTGCCGGCAGAAAGGGAACGTCCCCAAGTGCCGCTCTAGCAGTTGCGGTGAAATAGTTCTCAAACAGAGGCTTCACACTCCCAAACAGGAACTATTCCACCGCAACTCATGAGGGGTATTGGGCTGTTAGGCCGCTCTATCCCTTAGTAATCCAGCTTCCACATGTAACGGCGCGTCATGTAGTCCTTGTGGGTGACGGCGGAGAGCGCACGCATGTAGACGTTGTTGAGGATCGGGGCAAAGATCAGGTGGTTGAAGTACTCACTCACGCTGTCCTTGATGTCGTTGAGGCCGAGCTCCTTGGCGTCGAGCTGATAGACGCGCTCGCCACCGTACTGGTTGACAAAGCGAATGCCGCGCTCGTCGTTGCAGCGGCTGCGGCCGACACTGATGAGCTGGAACAGCGAGGTGCGCTTGTCCAGAATCTCGAAGGGGCCGTGGAAGAAGTCGCAGGTGTTGATGGTGCAGGAGTCGATCTGCAGCATCTCCTGCACGTTGCAGATGCTAAAGACGTAGGCGGCACCAAAGAGCGGGCCCTGGGCCATGACGTTGATGCAGGGCTTGTCGGCGTTCTGCTCGGCCCACTTAGCAGCGAGCGGACGGGTGTACTCGACGGCCTTGCGATAGATGGGGTCGACCAAGTCGAACGCGGCCATAGCGGTCTCGTACTCGGCATAGCCCTCGGTCTGCTGCGTGAGCTCCATGGCGATCATGGTCACGACGGCGGAGTTGGTGCGGCCCATGCAGGACTCGTCGATGGCAAGGCTGTCGTACTGGATCTTGTAGTCGCAGACCTCGGTGAGGCCGGACTCGTCAACATAGATGGCGATGGTGCTGGCGCCGTGATCCTTGGCGACCTGGGCGGCGACGATGGTCTCCTTGGTGCCGCGCATGGACACGACGACGGCCAGGGTGTTCTCGTTGACGTAGGCCGGGGTGGCGTGCACAAACTCGTTGCTGGTGTAGCTGGAGCTCACGACCTGCGTGGCCTCGTGCTCCATAAAGTACTGGGCAGGATAGTTACCACCGTTAGATCCGCCGGCGCCGATCCACACAACGCGCCTGATGCCGCCCTTGTCTGCCTTGTCAGCCAAAACCTGGGAGACGACATCCTTAACCTGTTCCTGAGTAGTCATCGTGCATCAGTCTTTCTTCTCGTTTGATGCTCTTGATGGCATACAAGTTACATACATGTTTTGGTTATGTCGACTAGTTGTATGCTATATTTGTCTTAGATATTTTGCTGGTAAAGTTATCGGCAATCCATTATCAGCGGTTTTGTTGTCATGTTGGATACATGCTTGGTTCAGTAATCATACAGGTTAGATACAGGTTGTTCGCATGAGCACTTCGTCAAAAAAGAACTTGGCCCAATACGAGCGTCTGGCGGGTACGCTGCGTGACCGCATCGCCGCCGGCATCTACGCGCGCGGAGACAAGCTGCCGTCCGAGATGGAGCTCATGGACGAATCGGGGCTGTCGCGCAGCACCGTACGCCACGCCCTTAAGGTGCTCGTCGATGAGGGCCTGGTCCGCACCGAGCGCGGGCGCGGTGCCTTTGTGGCCGACACGCCGGCGCTCCACGAGAACAACCTGGTGTTTTCGAGCTATACCAAGCAGGTCGAAGGCCAGGGTATGAAGCCCACCACGCGCACGGTGGACTCGGGCTTTGCCAAAGCAATGGGCAGCGTGGCCAAGTTCTTTGACGCTAGCGTGGGCAGCAAGCTTGTCAAACTTGTCCGCCTGCGTTACCTGGACGATGCGCCACTGTGCCTGGAGACCACCTATTTGCCGCCAAGCTTTGGGTCGCTCATCGATCGCGATATCAACGGTTCGCTCTACGCCACGCTGCGCCAGGAGTTCCATCGCGCGCCGGCGCAGGGGCATAAGACCTTTGAGGTGTGCTATGCGTCGCAAAACGAGGCATTTTTGCTCAACGTCGAGCGCGGGCAGGCGCTGATCCTGATCACCGACTACGTCTACGACACCGACGGCCGTCCGCTCCATGTCTCCAAGCGCATCCAACGCACCGACCGCGCCAAATACACCGAGCCCATCGGCTAGCGCACCAAACGAGGCAAAATGTACCTAATAAACGTTTTACCTGCGGTTTTTATTAAATCTCAAGCCGGCATGGCGCAAATGCCAACATCGCCTGGCAACACTCGCCGCCCAAGCTCAACTGTTCCTGCCCAAAATATCCAGCACCGTAAATCTAAGTGAGTAGACTTTTCGCGACCTGCCGAGCACATTCAAAACAGCCACCTCCGTGACCTGCGGTTTTACTAAGGCAGATACGCTTTGTGCTCGGCCTGCGCCAAAAAGTCTACTCACTTAGCCCGCAAGGCGTCCCGAGGGGACAATCCAGGTCAAAATAGCGTACAAACGCCACGCTTCTTGCGGCGATTTGATACCACAAGACAGCCAAAAACCTGCCAAAATAAACCTGTCCCTAAATGGTAGGTTTAGGAAGGTCGGGGAACCAGGTTGGCTTGGGTTGGTTGGGCGTGCGCTCGGCCAGGACCAACTCCATCCAGCACATGTCGTACCAGCGGCCGAACTTTTGGGCACAGCGGTCGAAAGCACCCACCAAGCGATATCCCATATGGGCATGGAAGTCCTGACTGTTGTGCGTTAGATACTCGTCGTCCTTGTCGTGCGGCACGGCGATGAGCGCGCACATGCTGGTGATGCCCATCGCGATCAGGCACTGCTTGAGCGCATCGTGCAGCTTGCGGCCCAGCCCGCCGTGGCGCACGTCGCGCGCCAGGTAGATCGATGTCTCGACCGACCAGTCGTATGCCTCGCGGCTGTTAAGCGGACTCACATAGGCATAGCCTACCGGACGCCCGTCCAACTCCATCACCAGATACGGATAGCGCCTGAGCGTACGCTCGATTCGCCCGGCGAACTCCTCAACGCTCGGCACCTCGTATTCGCAGGTAATCGCCGTCTGACGCACATACGGCTCATAGATGGCAAGCAACGCCGGCGCGTCTTCGGGCGTCGCCAGGCGAATCGTCGGCTCGGACATCTCGGTCATACAACCCTTCTCTCTCAATAACAAAGGCCGCCTTGCGCCAAACCCAGCGCAAGGCGGCCCCTCGTCATTACATCAGGCTACAGGACAGCCGCCAGCGCGTCGATGTCCTCCTGCGTCGTGGCCCAGCTGGTGCAAAAGCGCACCACCGTGTGGATATCGTCGTACTTTTCCCAGTACTCGATCGCCGCATGCTCGCGAATGCGGGCCATGTCCTCGTTGGGCAGAATCACGAACTGCTGGTTTGTGGGCGTCTCCAAGAAGAACCGGTAGCCGTGCTCGTGCAGCACGCGACGAAGCGCCTGCGCGGTTTCGATCGCCTGACGGCCAATCTCAAAATACAGGCCATCGGTAAAGAGCGCCTCAAACTGCACGCCCGTCAGGCGGCCCTTGGCCAACAGCGCGCCGTGCTGCTTAATACGCGGAATGGGATGCGCCGGAGCGTGCATGCCGCAGAACACCACAGCCTCGCCGCAAAGCGCGCCGCACTTGGTGCCGCCGATGTAGAACACGTCGCACAGCTGCGCCAGCTCGGGCAGGGTAATGTCGCACTCATCGGCCGCCAGTGCATAGGCCAGACGAGCACCGTCCACAAACAGCGGAATCTCGCGCTTCTGGCACACCGCGTGAATCGCCGCGAGCTCGGCCTTGGAGTACAGCGTGCCGTACTCGGTCGATAGACTCACGTACACGGCGCCCGGGAACACCGTGTGCTCGTAGCTCTCGTTTTCGTAGAACACCTGGATATAGTTCTCGAGATCCTCGGCGTGCATCTTGCCCTCGTAGCCGGGGATGGTGAGCACCTTGTGGCCGCCAAACTCGATGGCTCCTGCCTCGTGGCAGGCGACGTGGCCAGTCTCGGCGGCAACCACGCCCTCGTACGGCGCGAGCAGCATGTCGATCACCGTCGCGTTGGCTTGCGTGCCGCCCACCAGAAAAAACACGTCGACATCGGGGGCCTGGCAGGCCTCGCGAATAAGCTGCTTGGCACGCTCGGTGTGCGCATCGGTGCCGTAGCCAGGCTGCGGCTCCATGTTGGTGTCGACGAGCGCCTGCAGCACCGCCGGATGTGCGCCGTGGGAATAGTCGTTGTTAAACGCGAGCATGACAATCCTCTCTTACCAGGTATCGTCCAGATGATTCAGGTGGGGCTATTGTACGCCGTTGGGATAGGCAATGCGCGCGGCGAGGCATTCAAGCGCCAACACCAGGGCAAAGCCGCAGCTCACGTCAGTCAAAAAGTGTGCACCGATCACGATACGGCCAAAGGCGACGAGCGCCGCGACCACGGCCGCGACCCAAAAGACCACGCGGCGTCGCGACGGCTTTTCCTTAAAGGACGCCGCAGGAAGCCCGGCGAGCATAAGGCCGATCGCCGCGTGCGCCGTGTGTCCGCTCGCAAACGACTTGAAGCCGTCCTTGATCACGCCGGCGGCGATATATGACCACTTATCGGGGTTACCGATCACCCACCACGGCTGAAAATTGAGTCCCTGCGTCACCTCGATCACGCGCATGCGCGGACGCGACCACAGCGGCTTGACGATCACGTTGAGGATAATGGCCTGAGCGACCCACACGGCAAGCACCATCAATGCCCAGCGTGTGAGCTCTTTGGGCTCGGTGTCGCGCGTGAGGCGATAGACAATGAGGTTGGCGGCGATGACCAGCACAAACGTCAGCACCAACTGGACAGCGATGAGTTTGCCGCCAACCTTCAGGGACGAGACGATCTCGTAGCCGGCCAGGCCAACGTTGACGAGGATGCCGAGCACGGCAAGCCATTTGCTCCCCCTGGAGTCGGGACGCACCGCGCGCACGAGCATAACGCCCGCGACGCTCGCCGTCAGCTCAAACGGCAGCTCGCCGGCGGCCTCGATAAAGCGACCGTACATACTGCCGATGTTGAACAGCGCGCTCGAGATCTGATAATCGAAGAAACTGCCCACGCCCAGACAAAGGCACAGGACAACCGCGATAATGGCGACATCTTTCTTATAGATATATCCGAACATGCTTTCCTTTCGATGGGGTGAAGGGTCGACCCGCAACGTGGTGGGACAAAGTTATCAGTAGTTTTTGTCCCAGGGTCGCTTGCGTTGACAGGCTCGATGCGACTATCGCACCTGGGACAAAAACTACTGATAACTTTGTCCCACCGACTTACTTGTTAGTCGTCGTCACTGGCACCCAATTGCTGCAGCAGCATGAGCGCCGCGGCCACGGGGCCGGTGCCGTCGTTGGCGTCGAGGCCGCGACCCAGGCCGCTGCCCGCGCCGGCGCCCGCCTTGTAGGGCACCGACAGCTTGCGGCTCTTGGGGAAGTTCACCGCGCCATAGCGGGTCTTAAGTTCAAAGGCCACTTTCTTGGGCACGTCGACGCCCAAAAACGTGATGCGTCCGCCGCTGAGCGTGACGCTCTCGAGCCCCAGGCGCTCGCCGCGAATGCGAATTCGTGCGCGGTTGAACAGATTGAGTCCCGCCAACGGCAGCTCGCCATGCGCGGCCTCGGTCTCTTTCTGCACCTCGTCGATGCTCTCCAGGTCCTCGGCCGCCGCGAGCTTGCGGTACACGAGCACGCGCTGGTCCACCGCCGGCAGGTACTCCTCGGACAAGAAGTAATCGGCCGGCAGGTTAATGCCCACGCTCGCCGCCTCCACGCCGGCGTCGTCATCGCCGCGCGCCTCGGCCACGGCCTGGCCCAACATCTGCGTAAACAGGTCAAAGCCCACGCTCGACAGGTTGCCGTGCTGCTCAGCGCCCATCAGCGAACCGGCGCCGCGAATCTCCAGATCGCGCATGGCGATACGCATGCCGCTGCCCAGGTCCTGGAACTCGGAAAGTGCAGTCAGGCGCGCCGTGGCCTCCTCGGTGAGCGGCAGCTCGCCCGGGAACATAAAGTACGCGTAGGCCTGCGTGGCCGAGCGACCCACACGGCCCTTGAGCTGGTAGAGCTGTGCCAGACCCAGGCGCTGCGAGTCCTCGATGATGAGCGTGTTGGCGCACGCGTTGTCGATGCCGCTCTCCACGATAGTCGTGGCGATGAGCACATCGATCTTTTTGGTCGCGAACTCGATCATCACGTCCTCGACCTCGCGCGGGCTCATCTTGCCGTGCGCCACGCCCACGCGCGCCTCGGGCGCGGCCTCGTGCACGCGCGCCACAGCGTCATCGATGGTCTTGACGCGGTTGGACACGTAGTACACCTGTCCGCCGCGACCCACCTCCAGGCGAATCGCCGCGCTCACCACGTCGGGGTCGTACTCCCCCACGTGCACGATCACGGGGCGGCGCCCAGTCGGCGGCGTGGTAATCAGGCTCATATCGCGCACGCCGCTCGTGGCCATCTGCATGGTACGCGGGATGGGCGTGGCCGAAAGCGTGAGCACGTCAATCTGCTCGCGCAGGTTCTTGAGCTGCTCCTTGTGCTGCACGCCAAAGCGCTGCTCCTCGTCAATGATCACCAGGCCCAGGTTCTTGGGGTTCACATCGGCCGAAAGCAGGCGATGCGTGCCGATGAGCACATCAATCGTGCCCTCGGCAAACGCCTTGAGTGCGCGCTTTTGCTGCGCCGGCGTGCGAAAGCGGCTGAGCACCTCGACCTCAAGGCCAAACGGGGCAAAGCGTTCGAAGAACGTCTCGTAGTGCTGCTGGGCCAGAATGGTCGTGGGGCAGAGCACCATGACCTGGCGACCGGAGTCCACGCACTTAAACGCCGCGCGCAGGGCGACCTCGGTCTTGCCAAAGCCCACGTCTCCGCACAGCAGGCGGTCCATGGGCTTGGGCGCCTCCATATCGGCCTTAATATCGGCGATGGCCTCCAGCTGATCGCGCGTCTCGTCGTAGGGGAAGCTCTGCTCCATCTCGATCTGCTCGGGCGTGTCGGGCGGGCAAGCGATACCGGTAATCGAAGAGCGGCGCGTATACAGATCGACCAGGTCAAACGCCAGCTTTTTGGCGTTCTTGCGCGCCTTGTTGGTGGCACGCGTCCAGTCGGCGGTGTTGAGCCTGGTCAGGCGCGGCTTGTCGCCGTCGGGACCAACGTAGCGCGTAATGCGGTCAACCTGCTCCAGCGGCACGTAGAGCTTGTCGCCGTCGGCATATTCCAGCAAAAAGTAGTCGCGCTCCTTGCCGCCCACTTCCTGGCGCGCGATCTCGCTAAAGAGCGCGATGCCGTGAGTGGCGTGCACCACGTAGTCGCCCGGCTTAAACGGGAACGTGATCTGCGTAATGTCCACCTTGCGGCGGCTGCGCGCGCGGTTGGCGTCCATGCGGGCGTTAAGGTCGGCGATCGAGAACACGGCCAGGTTGGCATCGGGCACCACCACGCCCTGCGGCAGAGCGGCATCCACAAAGGTCACGCGTCCGCGCGAGATGGTGGGCACGGCGGCACCGGCGGCAGCTTGGGCAGCACCCGCCTCGAGCGAGCGGTCGTTGAGCGCGTCGACGCGGCGCTCGCGAATGGAAGCATGGGCCTCCTGGCGGGCGGCACGGCCGGCAGAATCCGCCGCCGCCACGCGCACACGATCGCCGATAACGCCGGCGTTTTCGGGCGCGGCCGTCAACGACTCCTCAAAGGTAATGCCCTCGTCGCCAAAGGTGAGCTCCATCGACTCGCGCGCACCGCGGTCGGGAATGGCAAACACGCAGGCATAGCGCTTGCCCACGACTTCCTGAATGCGCGTCATAAAGCGATTGTCCGAGCCCGCGATGGCAGGCTGCTCAATCTTGAGCTCTGCCGTCACCGCACCGCCGGCACGGATGAGGCTTACGTAGTTCAGGCGCTGCTGGGCACCAAAATCGAGCTGCTGGGCACGCACGTACAGGCCATCCAGACGGTCGATCCCCGCCTCGCCGGCACGCGCCTCGATATCCTCGTAGGCACGCAGGCAATCGTCGAACAGCGAGCGCGGCTCGGACAGCACCACGAGCGCCTTGCCGCTCACGTGCGCCAGCGGGCTCACGGTCTGGCCGTACATCACCGGCAAAAAGCGGTCGAGCTCGGGCGTGACGATGCGTGCATCCACCATCTCGAGCAGCGCCGCCAGCTTACTGTCGTCCTGGCTGGCACGGTAGAGCGCCACGTGCATGTTGTGAACGGCCTCGTCGGTAAGCGCCAGCTCGCGGCAGGGGAAGATTTCGATGCTGTCCTCGTTGCCGATGGTCTGCCCCGTGGAACTCACCATGCGGCGGATGCGATCAATCTCGTCGCCAAAGAACTCAATGCGCACGGGTGCCTTCTCCTGCGCGGGGAACACCTCGACGGTATCACCGTGCACGCGGAACAGGCCGGGCGCGTCGGCGGCACCGGCATTGGTATAGCCCATGCCCACCAGGCGCTGCGGCACCTCGTCAAAAGGAATCTCCTCGCCCACCGCAAAGGTGGTGGACTCCCAATAGCGGCTCTCGACCGGCGGCACGCAGCGCAGCAGTGCGCGGGCCGAGGCGACCATAATGCAGTTGTCGCCGCGCACGATGCGGCCCAGGGCCTCGCAGCGCTGCGCCACCACAGCGTCGTCGGGCGCCTGCTCGCGCCACGGATAGTCCTTGCGCTCGGGGAAGCGGCACACGTGCGCCAGCCCCACATAGGCGGCAAGGCTGCGGGCGGCACGATCGGCCGCGTCCTCGCCGCTCACAATGTAGACTGTCGGCCGCGGACGGCGCGCAAACTGGGCGGCCGCCATAAGCGTGCGACCCGACTGTGACACGGCCAACGTCACGTCTTCGCCGGCATCGAGCCCGGCCTCGACGGTCTGCAAGGCCTCGGCAGTGTAGAGCTGCGCGGCTATACGGTGAATGAGCATGCTGTTCCTCCGGCATCGCAACGCCAAAAGCCCACCGGGGCAAGCTCGGCGGGTCGTACGTCAAATACATTGTCTGTCATGGTAGCGCATGGAGAGGACTCCTGCTCAAGGGCAAACCCGGCCCTGCAAAAAACGCCAGACGAAGATGCGTTCCGCCCTACCCCGTCACGCGCACGCTGGGGCACAAATCTGCCAGCGGACACTCGCCACACTTGGGTTTGCGGGCATCGCAGATCTCGCGACCGAAGGTGATCCACTGATGGTTGACCGACTCCCAATACTCGTGCGGCAAAATCTTAAGCAGATCCTGCTCGGTCTTGAGCGGCTCCTTGGCATGCGTCTTGGGACTCAGCATCAGGCGGTGCGCAATGCGGTTGACGTGCGTATCCACTGCGATGCCTTCCACGATGCCGTACCCCACGTTGAGCACGATGTTCGCCGTCTTGCGCCCCACGCCCGGCAGCTTTACAAGCTCCTTCATGTCGGCCGGTACCTCGCCGCCGTAGTCGGCGACGATCATCTGCGCGGCCTCGACGGCATGCTTGGCTTTGCTCTTGTAGAAGCCGAGCGACTTGATGGTGTCTGCCACGTCAGCTACGCTCGCCCCGGCCATGGCCTCGGGCGTGGGCCACTGGGCAAACAGCCGCGGCGTCACTTTGTTGACCTGCGCATCGGTCGTTTGCGCCGAAAGCAGCACCGCGATCAGCAGGCGGAAGGGATTCTCGTGGTCCAAAAAGCACTCGACCGGGCCATAGCGACGGTTGAGGCGCTCACACACCTCGATGGCGCGCTCGCGCTTGGCGGCATTGGTCTCGCGTGGCATAACGACTCCTCGGCTCAACGGCACAATAAACTTATGGGCACAATTGTCCCACGTCCGAGACGTTTACGCCTCCAAGAATGCGCCGGTCTGACGGCTCCACAGGCTCGCGTACTCGCCGCCCGCCTCGACGAGCTGCACATGCGTGCCGTCCTCGACGATCTCGCCATCCGCCAGTACCACGATGCGGTCGAGCGCCGCCACGGTGGACAGGCGATGCGCCACCACAATGGAGGTGCGGCCGCGCATCAGGTTCTCGAGAGCTTCCTGCACCAACGCCTCGGACTCGCTATCGAGGGCAGACGTCGCCTCGTCGAGTACCAGAATCGGCGCGTCGGTGAGGATGGCACGGGCAATGGCCACGCGCTGGCGCTGGCCGCCCGAAAGCTTGACGCCGCGCTCGCCCACCATGGTGTCAAAGCCATGGGGCAGGCGGTCGATAAACTCCAGGGCATTGGCCAGGCGCGCCGCCTCACGAATTTGCTCGTCGGTGGCGTCGGGGCGGCCGTAGGCGATATTCTCGCGAATGGAGCGGTGGAACAGCAGCGCCTCCTGCGGCACGTAGGCAACCTGGCGGCGCAGGCTCTGCTGTGTGCAGCGCGAGACATCCTGACCGTCCACGAGTACGCGGCCGCCCTGAACATCGTCCAGGCGCAGCAGCAGCTTGGTGAGCGTCGTCTTGCCCGAGCCCGATTTGCCCACCAGGCCCACGCGCTGGCCCGCCGCCACATGAAGTGTCAGGTCATCGAACACGTTCTCGCCCGCCGCAGCGTCACGGTACGCAAAGCTCAGGTGCTCAAAGTCAATCGCGCCCTCGGTTACTTTGAGCTCAGAGGCGTCCGGGTCGTCTGCCACCAAACGCGGCTCGTCCAGCGCGCGCGTCATCTCGGCCGCATCGCCCAAAGCGCGGTTGATGCGCTGCATCATGGAACTCACGTAGTTCAGGCGCATGGTGAGGTTATAGGTGTAGGTAAAGATCATGACAAGCGAGCCGGCCGAGATGCCAAACCACGCATTGCCGCCCGCCACGAACACACTCACCACGGCCATGGTGATGACGATAAGGCCCGAGGTCGTAAAGTTGCGCTGCATCATGGCGTGCATCGAGACCGTCTCGGCGTCGCGCGCGGCGCGGTCGGCGGCGTCGAACAGATCACGTTCGAAGTCCTCGCGCCCGCAGGTCTTGACGGCCAAGATGTTCGTGACCGCGTCGGAGAGCACGCCCGAGAGCTTGTTCTGCGCAGCGGACGTCGCGGCCGAAAGCGGCATGATGCGCTTGTACATAAGCCAGACAAACGCGATGTAGACGACCATGATGCCCACCAGGATCACGGTAAACGTCGGCACCACCGGGGCAAGTGCGGCCACGGTGCAGATTACCGAGGTGATGGTGGGGATGAGCGAATACACCGTCACGTCGACCAGACCCGTGTAGCCGCTCATAAAACGGCTTGTCTGGCTCACAAGCGATCCGCCAAAGCGGCTGGTATGGAATGTCATGGATTGGTTGGAGAGCGTGTCGAAGCACAGACGCGCCAGGTGATAGTTGCCCGCAATCTCGAGCTTGTAGACGGTGTAGTCCTGCAGCTTGGAGAGGATCTGACCCACCAGGTTAACGAGCACGAGCGCCAGGATATAGGGGCCGAAGACCTCAAACACCTGGTCACCCGCCACGGGACCGGCTTGAATGCGGTCGACAATGAGGGCCATCACATAGGTATTGGCAAACGTCAGCAAAAAGATGTAGCCCGCCGACGAGAGCACCGAGAGAAAGACAATCAGCGGCTGCGTGCGCGTGACACCCCAAAACCGCTGCAACGTGCGGCGCACGGTGGAGCGGCTGAGCGGGCTGGTGCTTCTCTGAGACATGGGCTTCCTTTCGCATCTGATAGGGCGAAACGCCATTGTTGCACATTGAAGCGCACTTCAGGCAAGCGCGATGCGAAAAGCGCCCGCGCCGTGCTTGCGCCGGCGCCCCGCCGTCAGATGCAGCTAGTCCTCGTCTTTTTGGTCTGCGGGCAGGTCTGCGGACTCCAAGCCCAAAATCGCGTCGGCCTCCCGCGCGTCTTCCAGCGCGTCGATGTCCTTGAGTTTGCGCTCCATGACGTTGGTGCGCGTGGTGATGATGCCCTCGACCGTTTTGCCCGCGGTCTCGATCTGCTGCTGGGCGCGGCGCAGCGCCGCCTGATAACGCGGCAGCTCGGCCTTGACGGCGGAGAGCACGCGCAGTACGTCGTCGGTACGTTTTTGCAGCCTAAACGTCTGGTAGCTCATCTGCAGGCTGTTGAGAATGGCGGCCATGGTGCTGGGGCCGGCAACGTTGACGTGATAGTCGCGGCCCAGGGTCTCGATAAGCCCGGGGCGACTGACGACCTCGGCATACAGGCCCTCAAACGGCACGAACATAATGCCAAAGTTGGTGGTCGCGGGTACGCTCAGGTACTTTTCGCAGATGTCCTTTGCCTCGCGCTTCACCATCATATCGAGCGCCTTGCGCGCAGCGGCAACGGCCTCCGCGTCGCCCGACTCTTGCGCGTCGAGCAGGTGCTCGTACGCGTCGCCCGGAAACTTGGAGTCAATCGGCAACAGCACGGGGTCGCCCTCGTCCACCGGCAGCTTGACGGCAAACTCAACGCGTTCCGAGGCGCCGGGCTTGGTGGCGACGTTTTCCAGATACTGGTCGGGCGTGAGGATGTCCGCCAGGATCGCGCCCAGCTGCACCTCGCCCAAAATGCCACGCGCTTTGACGTTGCCCAGCACGCGCTTAAGGTCGCCCACGCCGGTGGCGATAGACTGCATGTCGCCCAGGCCCTTGTACACGGCCTCGAGCTGGTCGCTCACCTGCTTAAACGATGCCGACAGGCGATCGTTGAGCGTACGGGAGAGTTTCTCGTCCACCGTCGCACGCATCTGATCGAGCTGCACGTTGTTGTCTTTGCGGATGGCGCCCAGCTGGGCATCGACCGTCTCGCGCACCTTGTCCAGGCGATGCTCGATGCCTTCGCGGTTGGCGCCAAGCTGTTGGGCCGTCTCGCGGCGCAGGTCATCCATACGGTCGCCGGCCTGCGAGAACTCGCGCACAATGGTCAGGTAGCGCTGCTGCTCTACGGCGGCGTCGGTCGTCTGCTGCTGCGCGATGGCATTTGCCGTGCGGCGGGTTTCGTCCAACGCGACGTTCAGGGTGTCGAGCGTGCTGTTGGCCTGCTCGAGCGCTGCCAGCGTTTCCGCGCTACTGTCGCCACGCTCCCGCAACTCGGCACGCAGGCTCTTGAGCTGGAGGGCGCAAGCCACAGCAACCCCCACCGCCACCAAGGCGATCACAACAAGCACAATATCAATAGCAGACATAAACTCCGCCCAACAAACCCAATCGAGCACCAATCAAAACCGCGATCAATCTTACCCTGTCAAACGCAGCTCATGTCCAATCGAGCGCAGACAAGTTACCTTTGCGCTATGGGTGCTGGTCCGCTAGCTCTCCCAGCTGGCGCGGATGGTTGCTGCGACATCCCCCAAGCGCTGACCGAGAGCTGCCAAGTGCTGAAGTACCTCATTGGGCGAGGCGCCGTTGAGAATGCACGTGAGGGCATATGAGGCCAAGAAGATTACCGCGAGCCCCAGCGGGATCAGCACGATCATCGCCAGCGTACGCAGGCGCTGGGCCCAGCGACGGTGACGCGCACGACGTTTATCGAACGCGAGCTCCTGCGCATATGAATCCTGCTGTACGGAATAGGCCTCTGGCGCCGATTCACACCCGGGCACAGCTGCAGGTACAGCAGCGGGCACGACATTTTGCGCAAAGGGCTGGGCTGCCGCCCCTTGCATTTGCATCTCCATGAGTCGTTGCTGCTGACGCAGCATGCGCTCAGCTTGTCGCTGCGGAGTCTCAAGAAACAGATCCATGCTGGCCTCCAAAATCGGAGCATTCGACGCTTACGACCAGCATCCCGCACCGCCATGACCGCGACAACGCAATCGCTGGCAATAGCCACAAAGTTTCTTTTGCTCAAAAGCTGTCGAAAAGCTCAACAACTCCCCTACCAGCACTTTCTCTGAGCTTTTTTCGCCAGCAATCTTTTGGCCTTCCACCCTTACGCCAACTGACCAAAATCTAACCAAAAGCTTGACGGAAATTGTGAAGACAGGGACCCCACACAAAAACGTGCCGTCCCAAAAGGGGCGGCACACAAACCAATCCATTAGCCAAAACTCGTTGGCAAGCTCGCGCCGTCAGACCCGCGGCGTATGCCTTTGCCTCGCGCGACTCTGCGAAGCCGTGAGCGAGAGGGATGCGCCGCGGGTCTGACGCCCGGAGCGGTAAAGCCAGCAGTTGCCCCGCGCTCCGCAGTCGGTGAAAGCAGATCACATGCCCGCGAGACCTCGAGCTGCGGTGGCACACATAAACGCCAGGACTAGGATCACGAGCGAACCCGCGATATCAACCAGCACGCCCATTGCACGGCGCTCAAACAACCAGCTCTCAAAGTGCGGAGCAACATTGCGCCAGACACGCCACAACAAGATGCCCATGCCGATGACGCCGGGAATATTGAGCAGCAAAATCTCGGAGCACAAGAGGCCGATCAAGTTGCCGGCGGCAAAGCCCGCATCGCCCTCGCAGTATTTGCGATAAATCATGTACAGCATGTACGCTACAAACGGCTGCAAGCACGCAGAGATAAACGTGACCACCATCGAGGGGTCCTGAGAAAAGACATCGGTGAGCTTATCCACGCTCGTGGCATCCTTAGAGGCCAGGAACAGGCCAATGACCACCACGGGCACCACGCCCAAGATGACCTCGACCATCGTAAACAGCTTGGCAGTCAGGTCTTCGCTCGCCGTATTCAAATGAGGCGCCCACTCAGGATGAGCATGCGCGCCGGCTTTCTTCTTATCGGCACGCTCTGCCTTGCCGCCCTCAACAACCCGACGCTCAGGATCCTTACGAGTCCCAGCAGCAGCCACCCGAGCCCGAGATTTCTTACCCATAACCAACACCTCACAAGAGGAAACGAATAGCCAACGCTACCCAGTGTACCCCCTAAGCAACGTCACCGCCCCAACTGGCCCCATACAAAAACGTGCCGCCCCAAAAGGGGCGGCACACAAACTTCTAATCAGCTTTTCAGTAGCGAGCACGTGACGACCCAACGCCGGGGCGCGGGGCGGGGAGATACCTTTCCCTCGCGCGACCCTGCGGAGCCGTGAGCGAGAGGGAAAGGTATCTCCCCGCCCTGCGCTCCGCAGCAGCCAGCGCCAAGCGCTAGTAGTTCACCACCTGCTCCTCAAAGTACGCCTTCGGGTGGTTGCACACCGGGCACACCTCGGGCGCCTCGGCACCAACGTGCAGGTGCCCGCAGTTCAGGCACTTCCACACCTTTACGCCCTCGCGCTCAAACACCTCACCCGACTCAATGCGCTCGACGAGCTTGTTGTAGCGCTCCTCGTGAGCCTTCTCGACGGCAGCGACGCCGCGGAACTTCGCGGCGATCTCGGCAAAGCCCTCCTTATCGGCGGTCTTGGCAAACTCGTCGTACATCTCGGTCCACTCGTAGTTCTCGCCCGCGGCGGCATCGCGCAGGTTATCCAGAGTGCCGGGAACGGCGCCATCGTGCAGATACTTAAACCACAGTTTGGCGTGCTCGGACTCGTTGCCAGCCGTCTCGGCAAAGATGTTCGAGATCTGAACGTAGCCGTCCTTCTTTGCCTTGGAGGCATAGTAGCGATACTTGGTGTGTGCCTGGGACTCACCGGCAAAAGCGGTCTCGAGGTTCTTCTTGGTTTGGGAATTCTCAAAATCCATAGGTGTACTTCCCTTCAACGCATGCCGCCCGTAGGCTTCGAGCGGCCTCGTCTTTAGGATGCCCTCATGTCGGAAATCTAAACCTTACAATCCTGTTCTTCAGATTTGCACGGGCTAGATGCTCAGCCAGCGATCGCCCTCGGCTCGGCAAAAGCCCTCACGCTCCAGGTCGGCCAGAATGCCCGCGACAAGCTCGCGCTCGACCGGCCCGCGCCCAGCCGCCGCTTCCATATCGTTAACGCCCACCACGGCATCAGCAAGCGTAATCCCCGCCGGTTGGCCATCGCGCGCTGCCAGCAACATGCGCACGATATGCGCGCGCTTTTGGCGACGTGAGCCCTCAAACTTTGATTGACGGCTATAGCCCGCCGAGCGCCTGGACGGATTGGGCAACGTCTTTTTTAGATATGCGCCGTAATCCAGCAACGCGTAATACCACGCGCGCGGCGTGTCGGCATCATCGAGCGGCACGGCAAAGGGAGCGATCTCGTCGGTCGCCGCACCGGGGACCGCCGGACAGGCCGCCTGAATCAGCGGCACCAGCTCGCGGTCGGGAACAGCCGGTACATCGGGAAAGAAGTGATGCAGAAAGACCGTGCGCACGTTGGTCTCCAGATACACGCCTGGAAGGTCAAACGCAAACGACCGGATACCTTGCGCCGTTGCCGGGCCAATACCAGGCAGAGCGACCAAGTCACGCGTCTCACGCGGAAACTCACCGTCCCAGTCCTCCACAACGCGCTGAGCGGCCTTGTGGAGCGCCAGAGCGCGTCGGTTGTAGCCCATGCCCTGCCAAGCGTCCAAAACATCGGAAGGCGCGGCCTGGGCAAGCGCCTGCACAGTCGGAAAACGATCGAGCCACACCGGCATGCGCGCCTCCACACGCGGCACCTGCGTTTGCTGCAGCATGACCTCAGAAAGCCAAATGATGTACGGATCGCGCGTGCGGCGCCACGGAAGGTCGCGATAACGCAGGACCCCTTCCGAACGAATCATCGAACGAAAGGGGTCCTGAATCATGGCTATACTCCTTATGCGGCGCTATTCCTCCCGGTAAGCGCACGCGCAGGTGGCGTACTCGGGAAACGCTTCGCGGTCGGCGAACTTGGGATCGACGGCCGGGAACTGGCGGTGAGCGACGATGTCGCCGAGCGAAACGGAATCGAGGTAGTCGCGCATCAACGCCTGAGCTCCGGCCCACAGGGGATGATAGCAGCACGCGCCCATGCGCGCACAGTCACCATCGGGCGCGGTGCAATCGTTCATAACCATAGGACCCTGAACGGCCTCGACGACCTGGCGGATAGTGACGTCGTCCGGACTGACCTTGAGACGCATGCCACCGTGGACGCCACGCAAGCTCTCCACAATACCGGCCTGGACCAAACCGTGCTGAATCGAGCGGGCAAAAGAATACGGGACATTAACCTCTTCGGCAGCGGTGCGAACAGAAAGCAAACACTCCGGATCCTCGGCAAGCATCGCCAGCATACGAAGGGCGTAATCAGTCTTCCTCGATATGTCCATTTTTCCCCTTTCAAGGAATACGAACAGCTCGAACGAGCTCCGGGGCCGAGCTTGTGTCGAGACGCTAAATGACCGCTAGGACATCCAAATGGTAAATCGGATATCCACTGAACGCCGCGCTCGGAGCGAAATGCATCAGATGCGGCCTACAGTGCAATTTAGTATAGCCTAACCCCCTGTCTCGTTGAACAGGTGTTGCGCAACAAAGCTGTTGTTCAGACAAATATACTTATTAGATTTTACTTGCGTTCCCGAAGGCGCGGGGATTCTGGGCGAAGATGCGCCAAGGCGATCGTTCTATCGAAACAAAGTGCATCAAACGCAAAAAGCCACGTCCGAAGACGTGGCTTTAATTGCGTTGGCGGGAAGTACGGGGCTCGAACCCGCGACCTCCGACGTGACAGGCCGGCGCTCTAACCAAACTGAGCTAACTCCCCAGGCAGACGTTCGCGTTTGTTTCCGCTCGCGTGCGCTGCGGGGATTAGTATACACAGAAGTCTGTCCGGCGCGCAACAACTTTTTTGAAAAATTTTTTGGGGCCATCCGGGAGGGCTTCCGGGGCTGAGGGCGGGGGTTAAGTTTGCTGCTCTACAGTCCTGCGCAAGACGGAAAGCACAT